>JANOKQ010000725.1:0-6733 GCA_031419375.1 Acidimicrobiaceae bacterium | reverse complement strand
GGTCGAAGGACGACTACGCGATCGCCGGTATTGAACAGGCCAACGCGCTCACCCGCATCGAGCGGCTCGGCGAAGCGATCACGATCATGCGCGGCCTGTGGGCTGATGGCCTGTTCTCGTTCTCCGGCAAGCACTATTCGGTGGCCGAGGTGAATGCCAAGCCCACTCCGGTGTCGCCGATCCCGATTATGGTCGGTGGCGGCGGGCGCAAGCTGCTCACCCTCGCCGCGCAGCAGGCCGACATCGTCGGGATCAACCCCACCATCGTCGGCCGGTCGATCAACCCTCGTTCGATGAGCACCGTCGCCGCCGACGTCGTCGACGAAAAACTTGGCTTCGTGCGTGACGCCGCCGGAGACCGATTCGGTGACATCGAGTTGCAACTGCAGATCTTCGCGACCGTCGTCACCGATCAGCCCGACGCGGTGGTCGGTCAGCTCGCGACTGCATTCGGGCTACCACCCGAGGTGGTGGCGACGGCACCGTACTTCCAGATCGGCACCGTCGAGCAGATCACCGAGAACCTGATTGCCATACGTGAGCGATGGGGGATCAGCTACATCGTGTTTCAGAACGATGGCACGCTGCCGATGGCCCCCGTCGTCGCCAAGCTCGCCGGTACCTGACCGGTCGGTTCGCCAGGTTGCCGATGGGCTCGCCGCCGCCGCCTGCGCCGACTTTGTGTGTGGAGCAGGCACGGATACTGCAGCCCGTCGAGCCGCCGTTCACGCGGTGGCAACTGCCCGACCCTGCGACCGCTGACGAACACGGGCTGTGCGGGGTTGGGGCCGACCTCGAGCCCGGCACGTTGCTGGCCGCGTACCGCAGCGGACTGTTCCCGATGCCGCTCCGCAAGAAGCTGATCGGCTGGTGGTCGCCGGACCCACGCGGCGTGTTGCCGTTCGACGGCTTGGTGGTGAGCCGTTCGCTGCGGCGGAGCTGCAAGCGTTTCGAGGTGCGATTCGACACCCGGTTCCGGGAGGTGATGCAACGCTGCGGTGATCCCAGCCGCCCGCACGGATGGATCACGCCGCGCTTCGTCGATGCCTACGAGAAGGTATTCGACCTGGGCTGGGCACAGTGCGTGGAGGTTTACCTCGGCGGCGAGCTCGTCGGGGGCCTGTACGGGGTGCGCATCGGCGGGTTGTTCGCCGGGGAGTCGATGTTCTCTGCGGCCACCGATGCGTCGAAGGTGGCCCTCGTGGCACTCGTCGGGCACCTGCGCGAAACCGGAGCGACGTTGCTTGACGTGCAGTGGGCGACCGAGCATTTGGTAACACTCGGGGTGGTCGAGGTCCCTCGGGTGGTGTATCTCGACCGCTTGGCACAGGCACTCGCGCGGTGACTTCTGCAACCTTCGGTAAAGAACTGCTCAAGTCCGCCACGAAACCGCCCGATACCTTTATCGCAACGGTGCACAAAGCGGGCGGTACCAGGGCGAACACGGCTTCGGCGGTCGTGCTGCGCCTCGGTCGCTGGTGTCGGTGGTCGGCGGACCACCGGCACCGCACCCTTGCTATGGCTGCCATTTTGGTGGTGGCCACCACGTTGGTGGCGGGCTGCGATGGCTCGCCCCGAGGCCACGAGCCACCAGCCACGGCTCGGCATGTGGCCGTGATCGATCGTCTCGTTTCCGACAAGATTGCACCAGCGTCCGATGTCGTCGAGGTCTGGGTCTGCGATGTTCCCGCGGCGACCACCGACGCCCGGTACGGTGACCTCGCATTGCGTCGCGCCCTCGCCCCGGCGACGGTCACCGGCCAGATCGGCGACCGGGTTGCGGGGTATTTCGCCTCCATTTCCCACGGTCGCTACGTGCCCTTCTTCGTCGCCGGAGCGACCGTGGCGATGGGTGCTGACGACACCGCCGAGATGTGTGTCGACGAGGCGCTGGACAGGTCGTCGTCTGCGGCGACCACGGTGCTCGCCATCGCGACCGCCGAGCACGCCGAAGGTTTGCCGGGCGGGTGGGGACGTCCGGGGTCCTGGCACCGCTGCGCCGGTGAGTGTCCGGCGCGGACCACTCGCCGTGCCGCGTACGTTGGCGCGAGTGACTTCAGCCCGGACTGGGGCCCGGTACCGCTGCTCGACCTGATCGAACACGAACTCGGCCACACGCTCGGCCTACCCCATTCGGGCGTGGCCGTTGGTGCGGAGCCTGGCGTGTACCAGAGCGGGCTCGACGTGATGAGCGATAGTTCGTCGGCACGGGAGGTCACCGGCACGCCGACTCGCCTCGATTCGTCCGACACGATCGGGATCAACCGGCTCGACCTCGGATGGATGACCGCTGACGACGTCGTGTCGATCGCCGCCGCGTCACTGGCTGGTTCACCGGTCGGGTCACCGATTGGGGTGCGGCTGAACCCGTCAGCGGGCCCGTCCGGCACGCGTCTGGCGGTGATCGAGCTCGACACGCACCGGGCGCTGACCGTCGAGTTCCTCACGGCTTCCGGCTTTGACGACCACCTCGACCACGACGGTGTTGCGGTCCACCTGATCGACGACACAGCGGGGGAACGCGAGCAGCGCATCCAGCAACCCCTCGGGTCCGCGCCGCCGCACCTCGATCTGATGCGCGCGGGCGAGCAGTTCTCGGCGTACGGCTGGACGATCACCGTGTCCAGCGCTGGAGACCGTGATGACACGATCCATGTGGTGATCGCCCCAACCGAGCGGTAACACTGGACACACATGGCGACACCGGACAACCAGGATGTGCCGAGGCATCGCGACGCACCGTGGCTGATGCGCACCTACTCGGGGCACTCGACCGCGACGAAGAGCAACGAGTTGTACCGCACCAACCTGGCGAAAGGCCAGACCGGGCTGTCGATCGCGTTCGACCTGCCGACACAGACCGGGTACGACCCGGACTCGATCATGGCACGCGGTGAGGTGGGCAAGGTCGGCGTCCCGGTGGCACATCTCGGCCACATGCGGGCGCTGCTCAGCGAGATCCCCCCAGCCACGATGAACACGTCGATGACGATCAACGCCACTGCGGCGTGGTTGCTCGCGCTGTACGTGGCCAATGCCGACGAGCAGGGCACGCCGTCCACGGCGCTGCGCGGCACCACCCAGAACGACATCGTCAAGGAGTACCTGTCGCGCGGCACGTACATCTTCCCGCCCGAGCCCTCGAAGCGGCTGATCGTCGACATGGTCGCCTGGTGCACGCACCATGCGCCGAAGTGGAACGCGATGAACGTGTGCTCGTACCACCTCCAAGAGGCGGGCGCCACACCTGTTCAGGAGATCGCCTTTTCGCTCGCCACAGCGATCGACGTGCTCGATGCGGTGCGCGACAGCGGTCAGGTTGGTCCCGAACAGTTCAACCAGGTGTTCGGGTCGATCTCGTTCTTCGTCAACGCGGGCATCCGCTTCGTCGAGGAATTGTGCAAGCTACGTGCGTTCACCGAGTTGTGGGAGCGCATCGGGCTCGAGCGCTACGGCGTGACCGATCCGAAAGCGCGCCGGTTCCGCTACGGCGTGCAGGTGAACAGCCTTGGCCTCACCGAAGCGCAGCCGGAGAACAACGTGCAACGGATCGTGCTGGAGATGCTGGCAGTGACGATGTCCAAGCGGGCCCGGGCTCGCAGCGTGCAGCTCCCAGCGTGGAACGAGGCGCTGGGCTTGCCGCGCCCGTGGGATCAGCAGTGGTCGTTGCGAATGCAACAGGTTCTCGCCTTCGAGTCCGACCTGCTCGAGTACGGCGACATCTTCGACGGATCCACGGTGATCGAGGCCAAGACGGCCGAGTTGCGCGACGCCGCCTGGGACGAGTTGAACGACGTTTTGGATCGCGGCGGCGCGTTCGAATCGATCGATGAGCTGAAGGGGCGGCTCGTGCGCTCGATGGCCGAACGGACGCGACGAATCGAGAACGGCGACCAGGTCGTGGTGGGGGTCAACGCGTATCGGGACACCACCGATTCACCACTCGGTGGTCGCGGCAACATCCTCACCGTCGACCCCGAGGTGGAAGCCGAACTCGTGGACGACGTGGTGGCCTGGCGCTCCGGGCGCGATCAGGTAGCCGTCGACGCCGCCATTGTCGAGCTGCGTCGGGCCGCACACGGTGTCGACAACGTGATGCCGGCATCGATCGCGTTGGCCAAGGCCGGCGGGACGACTGGCGAGTGGTCGGCGACGTTGCGCGAGGTGTTCGGCGAGTACAGGGCCCCGACGGGGGTGGCTGCAGCGGTGGGTGGACGAGTGGGTGGACTGGCCGAGGTTGCCGCGTTCGTGAAGACGATCGCCGGTGGGCCGCCGAAGTTCCTCGTCGCCAAGCCCGGCCTCGACGGCCACTCAAATGGTGCCGAGCAGATCGCGGTCGCGGCGCGTGATGCGGGCATGGAAGTGGTCTACTCGGGCATTCGCCTCACCCCCGAACAGATCGTTGCCTCGGCGCGTGACGAGGACCCCGATGTGATTGGGCTGTCGATCCTGTCCGGATCGCATCTCGCGCTTGTGCCGGCAATCTTGGATTTGCTTGTCGCCGAGGGGCTCGACATGCCGGTCGTCCTTGGCGGGATCATCCCTGAAGACGACCAGGCCAGCCTCCGCAAACGCGGTGTAGCAGCGGTCTACACGCCGAAGGACTTCGAGTTCGCCCGGATCATGCGCGACATCGCCGAACTGGCCGTCGCCCACCGCGCCGGGGCCTGAGCTGCGCCGAAGGTTGGAGTGTGCCCGGGGCGAAAGCGTCTACCGCGCAGTGGCGTGCTGGCCTTGATCGACCCAGTGCTCGAGATTCGGACCCGTTTCGAAACTGGTGATCAACGCGTAGCGAGCAGCGGTGCCGTTGTGGACGACCACGTGCCACAGGCGCTGAGTGTCGACGAGAAAGCGGGAACCGCGATGCAACGGGACGCGCGTCTCGGTAGACGCATCGGGCAAGCCGTCGGGGCCGTTGTCCATCAGCACCATGTAGCTGTCGGGGTTGTCGGTGAGCTCCAACCAGGTGCGCACCACCCACCCCTCATCGGTCGGGTTGAAGCGGTTGTTGTCGTCGCGGTGCAGCGAACGGATCGCCTGTTCGCGGGTTTGCGGTTCGAGCTTGATGATCCGCACCCGACCGAAGTTCGCGTTGACGCTGTCGACGTAGTTGCGCAACGTCGGCGCGAGTTCGGCGTTCGATGTCCACAAGGCGTCCTTGTCGGTCTTGCCCTTGTCCCAAAAGCCGCGGCAGTCGAGTTCGCCATCGGCCGACGCGAGCGGCGCGAAGTTGGTGTCGCCGCCGCTCTTCCAGTTCAGGTACTCCAGCTGCTCCCATTCGGCGGCGGGCACGTCGAACGGTGCGTCGGACAACACGATGAACCCTGTCGGGTCGAGCGAGGCCAGCCGCGGGTGCGCGGTATGCAGCGGGATCTTCACGCTCCAGTGCTCCTGCGTGGGCCAGAAGCTCATGTTGTCGACGGGGCGAGGGCGATGGTGGTCGACGTGGTGGTGTCGGGGGGCAGGGTGGTGGGAACCGTGGCGGCGGGAATGGTGAGCACCTCGCCAGCTTCGATGTCGTTGTAGTCGACGATGCCGTTCGCCGCGGCCAGGTCGTCGATGTCGACCCCGTGTTGCTCGGCGATCCCGCGCAGGCCGTCACCGGACTTGATCTCATACGTGACGATCACGTAAATGGTGGTCGTGGTGGTGGCGATTGTGGAGGTCGTGGTGGTGGCGATCGGTGGCAACGTTTGCTCCGCTTCGCTGCTGCCGCTACCGCAGGAGACCGTCGTCAGTGGCAATCCCACCATCATCCCCGTCATGATCACGAGGCCGGTGCGGTTCATCGGGGGCAAG
Organism: Acidimicrobiaceae bacterium; assembly: GCA_031419375.1. GTDB lineage: Bacteria > Actinomycetota > Acidimicrobiia > Acidimicrobiales > Ilumatobacteraceae > VFMC01. The sequence continues at coordinate 934 of JANOKQ010000725.1, read as the reverse complement.
CGTAGTTGCCGACGGTCGAACTGAGCGGGCACGTCGTTGTGGTTCAAGAGCGCGGGCTCATGGGTACATGAACGCCGCCGTGAGTTCGCGGCGATTCGCCGATTCATCCAAAGGATTCTCCATGTCAGATTCAGACGTCAACGTCAATCAAGGCCTGCTCAGCTCAACCCGCGTGCGCGTCGACGACACGGGCGGTGCTGGCCGCTCAGCCCGCTGACCAAGGAGAAGGCGACTGAGATGACCGAGTCGCTGACCGATGACTGGGAAGCATTCTTCGACCAGTTCACCAAGGAGTTCTTCTCGGTCAACGGCACGCTCAAGGTGAGCGAGGAGCAGCGCCAGGAAGCCATCAAGGTCTGCCTTCAATCCGATGAGAAGGCCGCGTTGAAGTGCATGGAGTCCTTCGGGACCGAAGACTTCCGCGACGACCTCCCGAACGTGACCGTCGCAACGCTGGTGATTCATGGCGACGGCGACGGCGACGGAACGGTTCCGTTCAAGGGTTCAGGTGCACGAACCCACGCAGCGATCCCACACAGCGAGCTTGTCGTGCTCGCCGGAGCGCCTCACGGTTGCAACGTCAGCCACGCCGACGAGTTCGGTGGGCAGATCGACCCCGGTCAAGTACGTTCTGGTCACGCATTCCCGCCTCTGCGCCGGATCCACGTGCCCAGAACGAGAGTGCAAGACCGTCCGGTCAGGGTGCCGACCGGCGTCATGCCAACGTCGGTGGACGATGATGGCGAAGTCGCTGAAGGCGTCGAGCACCGGTAATTCGGCTGCGCTGCCGCCTTGCCGCCGCTGCCGAGCCCACGGCGCGCGGCTCTCACCCGCCGGTCGGCACACCGAAGGGCCGGAAGTCCCCGCCCGCCGGGACATTCGGCCCTGGCGCAGCCCTGGTGCCAGGGCTGAGCATGAGGGCATGACCGACACA
>JANOKQ010000724.1:0-8304 GCA_031419375.1 Acidimicrobiaceae bacterium | reverse complement strand
CTCGACGACCTCGACGACCGCTTCGACGACATTCTCGACCACTTCGCCGACGTCCTCCACAGCGTCACCGACCCATTCGACGACATCGTCGACAGCGTTGCCGATGTCGCTCATAGCTTGGTCAAACCAGTTCATGGGTGTACCTCTCAAGGTTCAATCGGCCGTGTTCGGGCCCGTGCATCGAATGGTAAGGACCGGGGTGCCGTCGGTCACCGGGAGCATTCCCGGTTTGATTCGGAATCCGCGTGCAGTCGGCGTTGCGGATCGACCCGGTCAGGGGACGACCGTGCGGTAGAGTCCGGCCATGGCGGATGAACGACCTGACGAAGCTCACTCGGATGCACCGACCTCGCTGGTCGCAGTACATCCGAGCACGATGATCCCAGGCATTCCAAGGTTCATCTTCGCCGTGCCGAGCGGTTGGGTGATCGACGAGGCACCGGGGGCGCTGTGCGTCGTCCGCCAACCTGGTGCCGATGACGACGGCTTCTGGGTCAATGCCATCATCGGTCACGACAAGGTCGGTCGCGGCGTCGACTTCGAACGTGCCGCCAAGGCGACGTGGGCGAAGTTGAAGCGCTCGACGCCAAGCGCAGTTGACAATGGCGAACGGCTGGCCCGGTTCGGCAACAACGTTGTGTACCTGCGCGGTGTCAACCTCGATGGGCCGACCGGCCGCCCGCTCGCCCAGATCCAGGCGCAATTCTTCGCTCCGACGACCGAGGGCGGCAAGCTCGTCGACTTCTTCCAGATCGTCGGAACGACCCAGCGCGACGAGACGGTCCAGGCCACCATGAGCGTGTTCATCGAGTTGATCTCGAGTTTCCGGTTCGTCTGATCGCATCTGCGGCCCGTTCGATCAGGGTTCGAACGAGAGCGTGTCGGGGGCGGGAGGCGTGACGTCGCCAGCGATATCAGCAGCGAAGCCGACGTCGTCGGAGAGGTCTTCGACTGGAGTGGCGAACTCGAAGATCGATTCGAACATCATCTCGACCTCGTCGGGTGGATCGGGTATTTCCAGTGCGGGGTCGGGGATGTCCACCGGAGTCGCGATGGCTCCGACGACCGACAACTCGGCGATATCCAACGTCACCGGCGCAGCTTCCTCGATGACGGTCGCATAGGTCGAGTCACCGATCACGTCGTCGTTGTCAGCGTCGGCGGCGATCATTCGTGGATTGTCGATCCACTCCTGCGGCAGCGAGGCGCGCACGTCGGTCACTTCGGGGCTCGGGGCTGACTTGTCGACGTCGAGGTCCTTGCCACGCACCGGGTCCATTTCGGGCGCTGGTTCGGCGATCAACGTGTCGAAGTCATCCTTCAAACCGGTCTGGGCCGGTTCATCGAGCCCGATCAGGATCCCTGTCGGCTCGAGCGGTTGGTCCAGCCCGATCAAGATCTCCGCCGGATTGATGTCGACATCGACCTCCGCAACCTCGACTGGAGATTCGTCGTCGTCCGCTTTGAGGCCGATCTCGTCGTCGTCGTCCGTTTTGAGGCCGATCCCGGCATCATCGTCGGCAGACGGATCGGCGATCATGGCGTCACTGATACCGACATCGGCAACCATCGTGAGGTCGGTCAGTTCCGCTGTCAGCAACGGAGCAAGGGTCCCACCCCCGTCGGCTTCGTCGGTCGAGTCGGCTTTGTCAGTTTCTTCGGCCTCGGCCTCTTCAGCCTTTTCGGAAACTGCAGTTTCGTCGACTGCCGCGGCAGCCCCTGTTACTTCTGCGGCCTCTACAGCGTCGGCTTCGTCGGTCGAGTCGGTCGAGTCGATCCCGCCATCGACGCCGGTCGATGGCTCGCCATCGCTTTCGATCACCGGTTCGGCGTCGGGTGCGGCTGCCTCGGCCTCGGCCTCGTTGTCGCGTTGGGCCTCTCGGATCAAGGCGTCGATCTTCTGTTCCTGGGTGAAGTCTTGGACCCGTTGGTCGTAGTCGTCACGGAGCTCGGTCAGCGCATCCTGAGTGCTCTGACCGGGTCGTGGCTCGAAGCGCTCGACGGCGTCGATCAGATCCTGACGGAGCTGCTGGGCGTCTTCAGCGCTGGTTCCGGGTGGCGCTTCGAACTGTTCGAGTCGGTCGAGCAGCGTCCCCCGAGCGGACTCGAACTCGGTCGAGGTCGCCTGCGGGGCAGCTTCGGAGTGCGCCACGCCGGGCGCTGACTGCGGGGCAGCTTCGGAGTGCGCGGCAGCTCTGCCGGCGGCCACCGCCTCGCCGCCCGTCTCCACCGCCTGGGCAGACGCCTCGCGCACCAGCCGTGGCGCGTCGCGTCCGCCGGCTTCGGTAGATTGCGCAGGTTGCTCGCGCTGCTGGCTCGACGAGTCGGGACGTTGGGTCTGGCGCAGTCCAGCGAGCTGCGATTCGGTCTGCTGAGACGACGTCGCACCGTTGTCCACGAGCGGCGTGCCGAGCGGCCCGGTGACGGGCTCGGCGGCAGGTTCGGTCGGCGTCGGTGGTTCGGTCGGCGTCGGTGGTTCGGGGGCCGTCACCTCGTCGAAGGCATCCATGCTGGCGTCGAAGGCATCCATGCTGGCGTCGGCGGCGGCGGCCTGATCGTCGTCGCCGAGACCCGCCGCATCGGCGATTTCGTCGCCGTACATCACGCTGGCGGCGACCGCCGCCGCAGCAGCCGCAGCACCACCGGCAAGCTTGGCCGCCTTCGATGGGCCGCGCTTGGCCGTGGGCGGGGGCGGAGGAGGAGCCGAGCGGCCGCCGGGAGCACCTGTGGGTGTCGGGGCTGGGCTGGCCGGCGGGGTCGTCTGGTCACTCATGATGGTCTCCCTGTGCGGGGCCGATGCGGTGTCGGCATTGGTGTTCGAGGCTGTTGCGGGATGTGGTGCCGACTCGGACGGGCTGGTGGCCGCTGCTGCGCCGGCGCTGACGACGTACATGGGGTCGAGATCGCGCAACGTCGGGCGTCCAAGATGCCCGGAGACCATCTCGGCAACGAGCGGGATCCATGACCCACCGCCCGACAGGACCACGCCGGCAATCTCGTCGGGGCTTTTGCCAGCCGAGGTGATCGCCCGTTCAAGCACTTGGACCGTCTCGGTGATGAACGGGCGCAGCGCCGTCTCGAACTCGTCGCGGGTAATCCGGACCGTCGTGTGCAGCCCGGGCAGGCGAACATCGACGGACGCCTCGCTACCGGCCGAGAGCTGGTGCTTGGCAGTCGTGCACGCTGTTCGCAGTGCCGCCACGGCCTGGCGAACGTCGGCGTCGTGCCGGTCGAGCTGGTCGATTGCGCCGCCGAGCGCGGAGGCGACGTGCTGGAAGACGAGCTGGTCGATCTCGATACCGCCGAAGCGTTCGAGCGCCTGTGGCGAACCGATCAGGGTGGCCCCGTCAGCCTCGATCGAGACGGTCGCAGCGTCGAAGGTGCCGCCGAGGTCGTACACCGCAACGGTATCGCCGACGGAGAGCGAGCCCGTCGTCTGGTAGTGGCGGACGGCCGCCACCGGATCGCTGACGAGTTCGATGTCGTCGAAACCGAGTGAGCTCCCGATCTGCTGCAGCAGTTCGAGTTTGTGTCCGCGCCACGCCGCCGGATGGGTGAGAACGAGCGTGGTTGCAAGCGGGTCGACCCCCGACTGGGTGACGATCGAGCGCAGCAGTTCGCCAACAAGCACGTGTGATTCGATGAGTTCCCCGTCGAGGACGACCGGAGTCGGGTCGCCGAAGCGGCGCTTGAGTTCGCGGGTGCCGCTTGCTGGATTGGCGGCGAGCTTGTGCTCGGCTTGGGCGCCGACTAGGAAACCGCCGGAGTCAAGGGTGACCACCGATGCCAGCTCGATCGTCGGGCCAGGAGTGTTCTGGGCGGCAACACAGACAAGCATGCCGAGATCGACTGCGAGACGGGGACGTGGGGCGCTGCTGATCACTCCCGGAACCGTACGCCACCGGCCTCATCGGGTGAACCGGGTGGATTCCCTGTTTCGCGGAAGTCCTAAGTTGCGGTGCCCGCTCAGGCCGAGTCGTCGGCGGGACGGGTGTCGAAGTCCGGGGCATCGGATTCGTCGTCGATCCCGTGGAGAGGCGTCGACGCCACCTGTTCGAGGAACGCCCGTTGATCGGGTGTCAGTGTCACATCGTCGGCCGAGACCTCGATCGCCCCCCATGGGTCGGGGGCTTCGTCACCGCGCCGGTCGAGCTCTTCCTCCAAGGCCCGCCACCAGTCGGTCACGTCGAGCCTTCCTGTCGATCAGTCACGCTAAAGTCCTCCTCGGGCCGGTTCGAAGTTCGTCATCCGTACAGCCAATTCTGTGCGCGACCGTATCCCGAGCTTGCGATACATCTGCTGGAGATGGAAGTCGACCGTCTTGACGGAAATGATCAGCTCGGCGGCTGCCTGACGATTGGTGAGGCCTGCAGCGACGGCCCCGGCGACACGGAACTCGGCCTGGCTGAGGGCATCGAGCCCTGGATCCGGCTGACCGGTTCGTCGTTGCGCAGTCGGCTCGCCGATCTTGGCGAGCCGCAGATCCCAGGCCCGAACACCGCATCGCTGCAGAGCCGCTCGCGCCAGCGTGAGCGTGGCGGCCCGTTCGTCGCCCGATTGGAGCCCGGCGAGCCACATCCGGGCCTCCCCCGCCTCGATCGGCCACGCCTGGCGGGTCGCCAACTCGACTGCGCTTGCGAGGGTTGTCGCGTCGCGGTGAAGAACTCCGGTGCGGATCGCCTCGCGAGCCTGACGTAGGGGACCGGCACCCTGCACGACAAAAGCGTCAGGCTCGGCGATCGCCGCCAGGTTCGGGTCAATTTGGAGCCGCGCCCGGGCCGCAAGCCCAGACGCCCACTCGCGAAGTGGAGCGGCAACATCGGCCGTGTCGCCGAGCGCCGTTGTCGCGTCGGTCCCGCGACCGTGGAGGATGTCGAGATCAGCGGCCACCAGCCTGGCCACGTCGGCATCGAATGCCGTTGAGCCGTCGAGCAGCACCGAGGCCGTCGTCGACGCCTCGCGGGCTTCCCTCGTCCGACCGGCGAGCCGATGGGCGCCAGCCGCAAGCACGGCGCTCACAGCGTCGCCGAGACAGGCGGTGGCGTTGAGCGCGCGCAGCGCAGCGCGATGGTCGCCCTGCTCGACCGCTGCAGCGATGGCGACACGTTCAGCGCGTCGCGCCGACCACCATCCGTCGGCGGCAACGTCGTTCCAGGCGATGTCGACCCTGATCCCATCGAGGAACTCGCTCGCCTCCGCCCGGGCAACTGCGGCATCGTGATCGAGCGGGTCGATCGCGTTGAGCAATCTCCGGACGGCCTCGGCCGTCCCAGTTTCCATCCACCAGCGCAGCGCCGTCAGAACGTTGCGCTGACGTTCGTGAGGTGTCACGGAGAAGTCCGCGGCCCGTTCCGACGTGACCGCAGCCGAGGCCAACCCGCCGCGCCGCGCTGCGTCGGACGCCACCAGTTCGAGCGACTCGGCGACCGCAGCGTCGGGTCCGACCGAACCTGCGGCGAGATGCCAGGCCCGTTGCGCTGCTTGCTCGGCGCCGGCGAACCACCCTGCAAGTGCCAGGTGGGCCGAGCGTCGGCTGGCAGGTGCCACGAGGTGGTACGCGACGAGACGGATCCAGGGGTCGGTGAAGGTGAACTGGGCACCGACGATCTCGAGTAGACCCAACGATTCGGCCGCGTGTAGCCCACCGTCGTGTTCGCCCAACGTGGCCAGAGCCGCCTTCGCGGCCGCTACCTCTCCGCTGTGTTCGGCTGCGGCGACGACGAGCGCGTGGCACACGTTCTCGCCGTACGACCGAAGCCGGGCTTGCAGCTCGTCGACCAAGGTGCCACTTGGGCGCGGCAGCACGGACACCGGCGCCGAGCCCGATCGCTGTTGGTCCGTCAACCCGTCGGCGAGCGCACGGGCGATCCCCGGGTTGCCGTGCGACGCTTCGGAGCATCGTGCGGCGGCGAGGTCGTCCAGCCCGCTCCCGACGAGCATGGACTGGATCGTGCGGACGGGGGTGGGTGCCAGGCGTGTGGTCGCGCTCACGATCCCCGCCAGTTCGTGAGTTGATGTCGCGAGGATCGCGATCGCATCAGCTTCTGCACGTCGGGCGACGAACCCGAGCACATCGATCGAGGCGGCGTCGAACCAATGCGTGTCGTCGAGCACGACGCACACCGGCTGGGTCTCGGCGAGCGTGCACAGGAATCTGAACGCAGCGACCTTGACGTCGAGCGCTTCGACCCGGCGATGGTCGAGGTCGAGCACGGCATGTAACGCCGCCCACTCCGGTGCCCTGAGCCGGTTGCGTTCCGACCCGAGAATCGCGGCAAGAGCGCCGAACGGGACTTCGTGGTCGTCATAACCACCCCTCGCCCGGACGACAAGGAACTGACGGCGTTGTGCTTGTTCGGCGGCTCGATCGAGCCACCACGTCTTTCCAGAGCCTCGCGGCCCGACCAGCCCGACCGTGCTTGCCCGGCTGTTGGCAGCCGAGTCGAGCGCAGCGGTAATCAACCGCCCGACGTCGGCCTGTTGCATGATCGGCGACGCTAGTTCGGTTCGACCAGCCCGGTCGCGATCCGTGTGCCGACCGCTTCGCAGGCTCGGGCCGACCCGACGACGGCAAGGTCGGGGCCTATGGGAACGGGAGCGGGCCACCGTCTTCGCCAGCGAACCCTGCGCCGGCTTCCATGCCGGCGTCGAGCTCAAGGCCGCCGCTGACCTCAAGCATGCCGGAGTCGAGCTGGTCGAAGTTGTTGGACAACGACTCGAACTGGTTGAAGCCGATCGAGACCTGCAGATCAGCTGACGTCGCCGAGTCGGATGCCGTGAACCCCGATGCCGTGAACCCCGGTGCCGAAAGCCGCGCAATGAAAGCAGACTGGTCGCCACCGAGCACCCCGGTGGTGCCGTCAACCTGATGGGCATTGGTCCCACCGGGGCCGAGAGTTGAGGGATCGAACGTGCCCGGATCCATACCCAGCGGACCGTTCGGGCCATCCGCGTTCGTGAACCGCACGTCGATGACCGATTGGCCGACGACGTCGAGAACGTCGAGGCCGGTCAGGTGCGTGTCGAACGCATCCGCTCCGCTTGCATCGCCGGCATCCGGGTCGAAGTGGGCGATCGTGTCCCTCGACGGGACATGAAACGTCGCCCCCGAAAGATCGAGCGGACCACCCACTCCGTCGTTGGGATTCCCGATGTTCGTGAAACCGGCATCTACGACGGAGCCGCCAGCCAGCGTGAGCCGATCGAATCCGGTCACGTGTGTGTCGAATCCCCCGAATCCGCTCGCCTCGGCGGCGTCCGGGTCGATCCACGCGGTCGCGTCACCGCTGTTGCCGTCGTCGGGCACGTCGGGCCCGCCGCCGTCGTCGGACCCGCCGTCGTCGGACCCGTCGTCGTCGGACCCGTCGTCGTCAGACCCGCCGGACCCGTCGTTGTTGCCGTCATCGTCGGTCGATCCGGCATCGGGGTTTGTTCCCTCGTCCGTGGAGGCCGACTCGTCACCGCCCTGAGACGAGGGCGGCAGGGTAAACGCTTCCTTGCCGTCGGCCGTCATGACCGTGGTCGAGCCGTCGGCGTTGGTGCGCTCGAAGTGATCGATGCTGTTGCCGTCCTTGCTCATGATCGGGATCGCTGGGCCAGACCCGTCGGTTGTCTCCTTGGTGCTTCCTGGTTTCGTGCCGCCGGTCCCGGCTGAAGCGGGATTGCCGTCGGCCGGGGCGGTGGTGCCCGGTGAGGTGTTGAGTGGCCCGGTGCCGGCCGGCAATGAGGTACCACCACCGTCGCCGCGCGATCCCATCGAGCCAACCGGGTCCGACGAGTTCTCCGTCGGTGCGCTGGGCCCCGCTGGTGTGGGTCCCGCTGGTGTCGCGCCCGCTGGTGTCGCGCCCGTCGCCGGCCCCGCTGGTGAGCCAGGCGACGGAGCAGTGCCGGGTGATGGGACGTTTGCGCCGGCGTCCGGGCCGAATCCGTGTGCCCCCGACTCGCGGTCCATCGTTCCGGACGATCCGGTGTTCGACGATCCGGGGTCCTGCGATCCGGCGCTCATTGACGATCCTGCGCCGGACGCAGCCGGGCCGGGCGACGACCCACTTCCCATCGGGTTTGTACCGATCTGGCTCCCGAGCGCCGTTGTCTGGACATCGATGGCCGAGTTGAACGCTCCGAGGAGCTGATCTTGTTGTGCCTCGGTCTGGCGGCCAAGTAGCTGGCCTTCGCGCATCGCCCCAGCGAGCGTCGCCGGATCTCCGCTCGCCAGTGCGTTCTTCACGTTCTGGTCGAGCGTTTGCTGTGCGAATTGGTCCGCCGCCTCGCGGGCCGCCATCGGCACCTTCGAATCGTCGAATC
>JANOKQ010000723.1:0-4090 GCA_031419375.1 Acidimicrobiaceae bacterium | reverse complement strand
CGTGGCCGCGTTCGCGCCGGTGAACCCGCGCCTGACCCAGGACGAGTTTGCTGCGTCGTTCACCGACCTCGATGCCGACGTACTCGTGTCGCTCGCCGGGTTCGCGCCCGCTGCCCATGCGGCGGCGCGCCAGAGCGGCCTGTGCATCATCGACGCTGACAGTGATGGCAGCTGGGAGCTGACGTCGACCGGCGATAGGACGCGCTCGCACCGCCGGACCGGGGCCGCCGCGGACCACGGCAGTGGGCACGCTCTGCTGTTGCATACCTCAGGTACCACTGCCCGACCGAAGCTGATCGGGCTGAGCGCCGAGAACCTCGTTGCTTCGGCGCGATCGGTGGCGCGCACCATTGAGATCGGCCCCGGCGATCGGTGCCTCAACGTCATGCCGCTGTTCCACATCCACGGCCTTGTCGGCGTGCTGCTGGCGAGCGTGGTGTCCGGGGCGAGTGTGCGCACCACGGAACGATTCGACCCGTTCGCCTTTGCCAGCCAACTGCGTGCGCCCGACATCACCTGGACGTCGGCTGTTCCCAGTGCCTACAACACGCTGTTGCGACGCGCCAATCCCACCGCTTCGCCACCGGGTCTGCGCTTCGCCCGATCGAGTTCTGCGCCGCTGCCGGCAGTGGTGGCCGAGCGCCTGGAGCGTGTGCTGTCGTGTCCGGTGATCAACGCCTACGGGATGACCGAGGCCTCGCATCAGATGACCAGTAACCCGGTGCCACCCGGTGAGCGCCGTGCCGGAACCGTCGGCCGACCAGCTGGTGCCGACGTCGCCGTGCTCGCCGCCGACACGGTCGCGACGACGCCGGGCGTGCTCGGCGAGGTGGTCGTGCGCGGCCCGGGGTTGATGGCGGGGTACCTCGCCCCGGCCGAGGCCAATGCCAGCGCATGGCACGACGGGTGGTTTCGGACCGGTGATCTCGGCTCGCTCGACGATGCGGGATATCTCACCTTGCACGGGCGGATCAAGGAGATCATCAACGTCGCCGGCGAGAAGGTGTCGCCGTACGAGGTCGAGGCAGCGTTGCGCGAGCACCCCGGGGTCGCCGATGTCGTCGCGTTCGCCGCTCCCGACCGCTTGCGCGGCGAGCAGGTGTGCGTCGCCGTCGTGGCCCACGCAACGTGCGACGATCTGACGCCTGCTGCGCTGCAGGCATTCGCTGCCGAGCGACTGGCTACGTTCAAGGCCCCGCGCCGAATCGTGATGACCGATGAAATACCGCTCGGCCCGACAGGCAAGGTGCAGCGATCGCGCCTCGCCGCCCTCCTCGGCCTGGCAAGCGCCGACGGCGCACCTGGCCACGAGCAAGGCAAAGACGGCACCGGCTAAGCCGGGTCATCCGAGTCCCCGCGTGCCAACCGAGTCCCCGCGTGCCATCCGAGTCCCCGCGTGTCATCCGAGTGTGGAGAGGGGGATCCGAGTGTTGAGAGCCCACCCGTGTGCGCGCTCGGCACTCGGATGACCCTCAAATCGGGCTCGGTCAGATGACGACGGGGGTGAAGGGGTCGTCGATGAGGTCGGTGAGCCAGCGGCGCTGGATGAGCTCGATGTCTTCGGGGTGGATGCCGGCCACCCGCGAGCGGGACTCGAAGTGCCACATCACGGCGGCGGGCTCGTAGACGATGTCGAAGCCGGCGGCGCGCACCTTGAGGCAGTAATCGACATCGTTGTAGTTGCCTGGAAACGCCGTGCTGAACCCGCCCACCAGATCGAACACGGCCATCGGCGTGAGCATGCACGCCGCAGTCACCCCGGCAACCAAACGACGCTCGCGCAGCAGGCCGGTCACGCCGGCGCTATCGCCCGGGAGCCCGAATCCCACGTGATCGAGTGACGTGCGGTACGTGTGCCCGGCGTGTTGCAGTGTGCCGTCCTCGAACAGCAGGCGCGCGCCCACGGCCCCGATCCGGTCGCTCGTCGAAGCGGCCGCCAGCATTCGATTGAGCCAGTCCGGGCTGATCACCTCGGTGTCGTCGTTGAGCAGGAGCAGGTGGCTGCCGTTGGCGTGAGCAGCACCAAGGTTGACGGTGGCGGAGAAGTTGAACTCGGCGTCGTAGGCCACGCACCGGACCTGACCCGGACGACCGAGCGACTCGAGCTCGGCGATGACCGACTTTGACATCTCGCGCCCGGCCACGACGACCACCTCGATCGACATACCAGCGGTGTCGATCACCGACCGGACCGCTTCGACGACGAACACGCGCGGTGCACCATGCACCTCGCCGGCGGTGCCGATGCTCGGGATGATCACGCTCACCAGAGGCGCATCGGACGGCGGAGTGGGGGTAACGACAGCCACGTCAGCGCGGCAGCATCCGGCCGGCCACCCGCCGGGCACGCCCGTAGGCGCGCCGGCCGAGCGGCGGGCGTTCGGCGGCGACCACCCGATGACGCAGCGCGTCACGTTCGATCTCGAACTGCACGACACGGTTGGCGAGTTGGTCGCATCGTTCCCGCAATGTGGCGATCTCGGCGTCGCGGCCGGCAACGGTCGCGCGGACTTGGACGAGTTCGGCCTCGAGCCCGACGGCAGCATCACGCTCGGTCCACCGGGCGATACGGGCTTCGGGTGTTTCGCCCGCCGGAATCCCGGTCGCATCGTGCCGGGCGATGGAGTCGGACCCCGTGCGGGAGTCGGACTCTAAACGGGAACCGGAACGTGTGTCGGAACGTGTGTCGGGCGCGCCGGCGGGTCCGTCAGGCGCGGGCGTCACGTTCGGCTCCGCAGCTGTTCGTGGACGGCGTTGACCCGGGCGGTGAGGTCGTCGGTCGCGACGGCGACTGCGACGCGGACCTTGTCGAACTCGTCGAGTTGACGGGCACCGAGCGCAGCCTGCCCCCGCCCGATGTCGGCGAGAGCGGCATCAAGCGAGGCGACTTTGGCTTGCAACTCGCGGAGGTCGACCGACAGGGTCTGCAACGCGACAGCCGTGTGAGCCTGACCTCTGATCATCCAACTGAGCTGTGCGCGCAAACCTGCCATGGCGTTAGCTTGCCACCCGCACACCGAGCAGTTCGGCGATGAGACTGCCGGTCTCGGCAAGCGTCGGCTGCTGCTGCATCCGCTGCAGTGCGGCAGCGGCGAGTTCGGCGGCCCACCGCGGCTCCGAGACCAGCCGACGCATCGCCGCCGCAGCCTGGTGCAGATCGGGGTCGGCCCAGTACGCCTCGGGCGGATATCCACCCTCACCATGTTCTACGCCGATCATCGTGGCATCGATCAACACCGAGCACGAGTCGTCCATGAAATCGAGGTTGCCCGAGTACCGGGTGGCGATCACCGGCGTCCCCAGCCACATCGCCTCGGCTAGGTGCAGCCCGAGCCCCTCGCTGCGGTGCAACGACACCAGCGCGTCGACACAGCCGATGAACGCCATGTGATCGCCACGATCCAGGTGCTCATCCCACACGATCACGTCGGGGCGGCCATCGGCCGCGGCCAGGACGCGTTGGTGTTGCGGCCACCGCCGCTCGGCGTTCATCGATTTGACCACCAGGACCGGGCCCTCATCTGGCTGGAACGCGAGCTTGAACGCTTCGATCGCGCCGACGGGGTTCTTGCGTTCGGTCACGCTGAAGTGGTCGAAAACAACAGCGAACACGAACCGGCCATCGAGCCCCAGCAACGGCGCGAACGACGCTCGATCGCGGATGCTGATGCTTGGTTGTGGGACCGGGATCGGCACGCAGCGCACGGGGCGATCGGTCACGGCGGCGAACGCGTCGGCCACGAACGTCGAGCCCGCCCAGATCTCGCCGACGAGATCGATAGCGGCGCGCATCGGTGCCGGAACGTGTTCGAGCTCCCAGAACCAGTAGCCGATCGTGCGCGCCCCCGAGGCAAACAGCTCCGGATGATCCATCTGCAGTGCGGGGAACTGGTCGGCGTTGACGACGGCGAGGGTGACGGCGTGGGCGATCCGGTGGGCCATGGTTCGGCCGGCGGCCAGGTCGGGGCTGGCGGTGCGCTGGACGGCCAGCGGTGTTGCGTTCACCCCCGCTGCGTCAACGGCGGCCTGGATCCGCCGGACCACGTCGCCGAGGCTCGATTCGCGGGTGTGGTAGCCGACGAGGTTGATG
>JANOKQ010000722.1:0-6310 GCA_031419375.1 Acidimicrobiaceae bacterium | reverse complement strand
GCACGGATGCCGAGATGGTTCGATATCCAGCCGATGAATGGCAGCACGACGAGGCCGGGGATGACCCACAACGACGCCACCGAGAATCCGGTGGCCCGGGCCCGCGCCGGGATGGCCAGCGACAGCGACACCAGAATACTGGGACCGACGATGGCCAGCGCGGCGGAGATGACGCTGTTGATTGCCACCGCCACGACGATGTTGGGGGCGAGGGCGAAACCGATCGAGAGCACCGCTGTGCCGGCCGCGATCTTGGCACCGAAGCGGATGACCGCGCCCATGTCGCCCGCGTAGCGGCGCATGATCCGCGTGCCGATCACCAGCCCGACGAGTTGGAACGGTTCGGCGATGGCCGCGGCGATGCCCCGGGCACGTTCGTCGAGGCCGAACTCCTGCTCGTACATCAACGATGCCAGGGTGACGAACCCGATGAGCGAGGTGGCGAGGAACGGCAGGCTCCACCACAGTCGTTTCAAGCTCTCGATCTTGTGCACCGTCCGCCAGCTCTCGGCGAACGATGGTGCCATCTCCTGGGTTCCGATTACTTCCTCGCCGGCCCCGGTTGCCCGCCGTTCCCAGCTCCCCCGTACCGGTTCGTGCAACCGCAGCGCCAGCACCGCAAAGATCACCGTGGGCACCACGAAGACGACGAACGGAACCCGCCACCCGAACGCGTACGCGAGCAGGCCGGCCGCGAGCGGACCGACGAACGCGCCGACCGCGTTCGCCGCGCGGTGCGCGCTGTACACGCTGCCACGCGCCTCGATCGGGTAGTAGTCGGCGAGCAGCGAGTTGTGCGTCGGGTCGATCACGGCCTTGCCGACGGAGCTGCCACTACGGGCAATGGCCAGCACCACCACGCCGGTGGCGAGACCTGTCATCCCGCTGAACACGGCCCAGCCGAGCGCTCCGGCGACAGCCAACGGCACCCGTCTCGACCGGTCTGCGTACTGGGCGATCGGTACCTGCAGCGCCAGCGCAGCGAGCGACACGAGCGCGACCAGGCCGAGCACCTTGGTGTTGTCGAGGTTGAACTCGTCGCGGATGTTCGGCAGCAGGATCCCGAACGCGGTGCGGTCCAGTTCGTCCACCGCGTTGAGCCCGAACAGCACCACCAGCGGATACGCCGACTCGCCCCCGCACAGCCCGCGCAGCCAATCGCCCGGATGGCGCAGTGTCGTCCCCATCGCGCTCATACGGGCTCTGCAATCGGTTCGGCCGGGGCGGCGGCTTCGTCAACGGAGCCCGCCGCGGTGCTGTCGCGGGCGATCAGGCCGACGGTGAGATCACGCAGTTTCACCCACAGCCCGCCGAGGCCTCCTGGCAACACGAGCAGCACCGCCAGTACACCGATCGCGCTTGACAGCAGCTGCCATTCCGGGGCGGTGATGAACCAGCGGGTGCCGCGCAGGTACAACGCCCCGAGGAACGCGCCGCCGAGCGATCCGAGCCCGCCGACGACGGCCGAGGTGAACACCGTGAAGCTTTCGCCGGTGTCGTAGCTGGCGACCACGAAGGACTGGTTGAGGTGCGCGTACAGCGCGCCGCCCACTCCGGCGATCGCACCCGAGAGCACGAACGCGGTGAGCTTGGAGCGCACCACGGGTACGGCAAAGCTCTGCGCGGCACGCTCGTTCTCACGCAGCGCGACGATCACCCGGCCGGTGCGCGACCTGCGGATACCGCGGATTGCGGCGTAGACGAGCGCGGCCACGGCGACCGAGTAGGCGTAGTAGCGAGCCGGGGTGTCGACGGCGATCCGCCCGAACAGCGGTGGCCGCTCGAAGCGCTGATCGCTGCGCGGGAACCAGCCGAAGAACCGGTCATTGAGCAACCAGAACTGCACCGTCAACCCGAACGCGAACGTCGTCACTGCCAGGTACAGGCCACGCAGCCGCAGCGCCGGCAGACCGACTGCGAACGCGGCGACTGCGCCAGCGCACCCGCCGATCAGGAGACCGAGCGACAGGTCCACGTTCCAGCGCGATGTGCACGTCGCGCTGACCGCAGCGCCGATGCCGACGATGCCCATCTGGCCGAGCGACAGCTGTCCCGCCCATCCGGTCAGGACCACCAGCGACATGCCAATGATCGCGAACGCGATGAGCGCCGAGGCCTTCAACACGTAGTCGACGCGCAGCACGATCGGCACCAGCACGACCGCTCCGGCGAAGGCCGCCAGCAGCGCCAGCCGGAGCGTGGCGACCCGGGGATGGGTGCGCACCGCGGGATCGAGCGGGCGGATCTCCTCGGCACCGCGCCAGCTCGATGTCGCCTCGTTGTCGCGGCGGCTGCTCCCGGGCCGTTGCACGAGCAGGGCAATGAACATCACTGCGGCCATGATCGGATACGCAGCGTACGGCGTCTCGGAGTTCCACTGCACGCCGGATTCCAGCAGGCCGAGCGCAACCGCCATCGCGATGATCGTCGGCAGCCGTTCCAGCCGGCCGATCACCAGTGCGGCCAAGGCCTGGAGCAGTGTCGGCAGGCCCACCGCATAGCCGAGCGGCACCCCGGTGATCCCGCTCTTCATGAACAGCGCCACCGACGCGAGGGCGGCCGAGATCGCCCACACCACGGTGTTCAGCCGGTCGACGGGGATGCCGAGAGTTGCCGCGCGGTCGCTGCGCTCGGCGCTGGCCCGCACGGCGAGCCCAACGTGTGTGCGGGTCAGGAACATCGCCACGGCAATGATCGCCAACGGGCACAGCACCAGGGCGATCAGGTCGTTGGCGTTGAGGATGAAGGTGCCGACGGTGAGCTTCCAGTCGAGCGGTGGGGCGATGCGTTCGCTGGCCAGGTTGCGGCCCCACCACCGCGGCACGAGGATGCCGAGTAGGACCATCAGCTGGGTGATCCCGAGCGTGGCCACCGTGAGTACGAGGCGTGGCGCGTGACGGAACCTCCGCACGATCGCCATTTCCACCACCACCCCGAGCACGACGGCAAGCACGATCGTTGCGCCGAGGCCGAGTAGGTACGGCCAGCCCCAGAACAGCACGAACGATGCACCGAATGCTGTCGGCACCGCGCCGAGCTCGGCCTGGGCGAAGTTCACCACCCGGTTTGCCCGGTAGATCAGCGCCATGCCCATCGCCAGCATTCCTGTCAGCAGACCCAGCACCGCGCCGCGGATCCAGTTGCCCGCGGGCATCGGATAGGCGACCAATTGGATCAGCACCACGGCCGCGACGGAGGCAACGGCAATTGCACGGCCCCGATCAAGTTGGCTCAGCACCCCCATGCGCCGCACGCCAGCGACCGTAGCCGGAGCATGCCCGCCGACCGTAGAGCGAAGCTTGCAGGTGGCAGACTGGCCGCGTGGTGGACGCCGGGCCTCTCCTCCGGCTTACCGGGCTGACGAAGCGGTATCCGGCGGTCACGGCACTCGATGGGCTCACGCTTGAGGTGCCTCGCGGGCGTGTCGGGCTGATCGGCGCCAACGGGGCAGGCAAGACGACGATGTTTCGCATGCTGCTCGGGTTGACGCAGCCGAGCGAGGGCCACATCGAAGTGTGCGGACTCGACGTCGCCAAGGACCCGATCGGGGTTCGGTCGCGGCTCGGCTACATGCCCGAGCATGATTGCCTGCCGCTCGATCAGACGGCTGCCGACGTGGTGTCGACCTTCGGTGAGCTGAGCGGGTTGCCGGCTCGGGCGGCGAGGCAGCGGGCGTCGGACATCCTCGATCTCGTCGGGTTGGACGAGGCCCGTTTCCGCCCGATCGGCGGCTTCTCCACCGGCATGCGCCAACGGGCCAAGCTCGCCCAGGCGTTAGTTGGTGGTCCCGAGCTCGTCCTCCTTGACGAGCCGACTGCCGGACTCGATCCGCTCGGACGCGAGGAGATGCTCGCGCTCGTCGCTCGGCTCGGAACCTTCGGCATCTCGGTGCTGATGGCAACTCATCTGCTCGACGATGTTCAGCAGGTGTGCGATCACGTGGTGATGATCGACGGTGGCCGACTCGTCGTCGCCGGGGCGACGCAGTCGTTGCTCGAACGAACGGGAACGTTGACCGTCGAGGTCGGACCGCGCGGCACCGAATTGGTCGACGCGCTTGCGCGTATCGGGTTGAGCGCATCGTCAGTGGACGGAACTGTCGAGATCCAGACCAACGGCGACGATCACTTCGATGTCGTACGCGACACCGTCGCAGATCTGGGCTTGCCGTTGTATCGACTGTCGACTCGCTTGACCTCGCTCGACGAAGTGTTCCTCCGCCACGCCGGGACTGCACCGTGAGCATCGTCGATGCCGGCAACAGCGGCGGCGCCGTCTACGACCGCGGGTACCGCCCCTATGAGGGCCGACGCGGCCAACGCGGCGCGGCGACGCTTGCTTTGGTCAAGGCCTCGATCCGGCGTGCCCTCGGCATCCGTCGAACGTGGCGTCAGAAGGTGGCGCCGTTCCTGTTGCTGGGGGTCGTCACCATCCCAGCAATCGTGAACGTCGGAATTGGCTACGTCACTCGCGACAGCGCTGCGGACGGGTTTGAGATCCTGACCTATCGCGACTACGTCGGGGTGTCATCCGCGTTGTTGTTGTTCGTCGCCGTCGTCGCACCAGATGTGATGTGTCCCGATCGACGCCAACGCGTGCTGCCACTGATGTTCGCCCGCCCGATGACCGGCACCGATTACGTCGTGGCCAAGGTCGGAGCAATCGCCAGCATCCTGTTTGCGTTCTCGTTCCTGCCACAGGTCGTGCTGTTCCTCGGCAACATGCTCGTCAGCGACGCAGCGATCGACTACTTCACCGGCCACCTCGACGTGCTGTGGAAAGTGCCGCTGGCGATCGTGGTGCTTGCCGTGTACTACGCCGTGATCGGCGTCGCAGTGGCGGCGCTCACCGATCGACGCGTCATCGCCGGCGCGTCGATCATCGGCCTGTTCCTCGTGACGTCGATCACCTCGGGCATCGTCGTCGGAAATTTTGAGAGCGGCGGAGGATCTGCGGCTGCCGTCGTCAACGTGCTGGCCCTTCCGATCTATCTACGTGACATCATCTTTCTCGGCCACATCGATCCCGACTCGCCGCTGGGCGGAGTGGCCAACGGGGGGCTGTTGGCCTGCGGTGTGTATGCCGCCGTGCTGAGCGCTGCATCGGCGTCGCTCCTCGCCCGCTATCGCTGGGTGGAACGATGAGCCAACCGTCCCCGCCGTTGCCGTACAGCGATCCGGCCTTTGCCGCCGATCCCACAGTGGATGTGCGTGGCGTGTCGGTCTGGTTCGGTGCCAAGGTAGCGCTGTCCGAATTGAGCTGCTCGTTCGGAGCCGGTGTCACCGGCCTCCTCGGCCCCAACGGTGCCGGAAAGACGACCTTGATGCGCGCCGTCGTGGGCCTCACCGGTGTCAATCAGGGCGCGATCACCGTTGAAGGGCTCAATCCTCGCCGCGACCGATCGGTGCACCGCGCGATGGCCATCGTCCCCGAAGACGAGGCCGTGCCGGCGGGGCTCACTGCCCGCCAGTTCGTTCGCTACGTCGCCGACCTCCACTGCGTGACCGAGCGTCAGGCACCGGATCAGGCGTTGGATGCAGTGGAGATGCTCGACGCAGCCGACCGCCACGTCGCCGGGTTCAGCAAGGGCATGCGGCAGCGAACCAAGATCGCCGCCGCGCTCGTCAAGAACCCCCGGGTCCTCGTCCTTGACGAACCGCTGAACGGAGCTGATCCGGTGCAGCGAGTTCATCTCATCGACCTCTTCAAACGCCTCGGCGACCAAGGTCGCACGGTGATCGTTAGCTCGCACGTGTTGAACGAGGTGGAGCGGATGGCCGATCGAGTCATCGTGTTGATGCACGGTCGCCTCGCGGCCGCAGGTGACCGTCGGGCGATTCGCGATGCAATGGACGACCGGCCGCGACATGTGTTCGTCCGCTCCGACGACGACCGTAAGCTCGCCGCTGCACTGCTCGGTCTCGAGTCCGTTGCCGGCGTGACCATCGATTCCATTCGCAAGGGTCTGGTCATCCAAACACTGCAGGCGCGCGACGTTGCCACTGCGTTGCCGCGACTGGCCCGCGGCTCGTCGGTGCGTCTGCTGGAAGTGCGCGCCCTCGATGATTCGCTCGAGAGCTTGTTCCGCGAGCTCGTCCGATGACGGCTCCATCAACCGCAAGCAGAGCTCGGCCGCGTTTCGTCGCTTTGGCGCAGTACACGATCCAGTCGTGTCTGCCACTTCGTCGGTGGGTAGCCGTGTTGGTGCCGTGTGCAGGCGCGCTGCTGTTCGGCCTGCTCGCCCACGCGGTGCAGTCCAACGCCGATCGGGCCTTTGCCAACATCGCCGCGGAAGGCTTGCTCAGCCTGA
>JANOKQ010000721.1:0-4199 GCA_031419375.1 Acidimicrobiaceae bacterium | reverse complement strand
CGGTGCCATCGGCGACGCCGCACGGGATCAGGTAGGAGAAGGCGGCCGAGGTCGACCCACCGGCGATCACGTTCGGCCTCGTCTTGGTCTCCGCGGCACTGCCGAGCGGCGGGGTGTCGGTGAAGCTGACGGTGGTCGCCTCACCGGTGCCGACGTTCGTGGCGGTGGTGGTGTAGGTCAACGTGTCACCCGGCGACGCGGTCGTCTGGTCCACCGTCTTGCCCGCGAGCAGGTCGGGCGAGGTGAGGTCCGCGAACCGGGTCTCCGAGGCGAGAGCGTCGACGAAGGTCATGTCGCCTTCGTGCCCGGCACCGGCACCGGCTGCGTTCGGTGAGTCAACCGCACGGAACCTGATGTTCGCCCAGTCGTTCCAGCCCGGGTGTGACGGTGGTTCCGACCTCCCCACCGGCACGACCTGGATGTCGTCACCGACCGCAATGGTGTTGCAGACGAGATCAGGCCCGGAGTTGATGGCAGTGGTGAACGTGACGTCGTCGCCCGCCGCGGTGCTCTCTCGCGTCTCGTTGGCACCGGCGCCGACGCAGGTCTGGTTCAGCGGCGTGCCGGCGGCACCAGTGACGATCGCCACGTCGTCACCGGCTCGCATCGTCTCGCAGGTGTCGTTGACACCGTTGACGATGATGCCGTTGAGCACCACGTCGTCGCCGCCGAGCGTGCTGTCGTTGTTGCCGTCCGCACCGAATGAGATGCAGCCTGCGTCACCGTTGACGTCGATGCTCACGATCGACGTCGCGGGACCGGCGGCCTGGTCCCAGTTGATCGTACTGTTGACCCGAGCCATCTGCTGGGTCCCGGCGGGATCGAACCAGTAGGTGTTGAGGGCGGAGGTCGCGTCGAGCACGGTGGACTCGTTCAGCGCCGCCTCCGTCAGCGTCGGGAGCACCGAACGCGAGTAGTCGAGGCGGGTGCCGGCGGCACCGGCCAGCGGGATGCCCTGCTGGAAGAAGTAGCTCATGTTGCTGAGGTAGTTCGGTGCATGGTTCACGTCGTCTCGGCCGCGGTGGCCAAGGCCGAGCGAGTGTCCGAGCTCGTGCATGATCGTGCCCGACTGGTGCCGAACGGTACCGACCTGCGCGTCGGCCAGGCCCACCCCCACGGAGAGCAGTTGTGCGTCGTCGTTCGGGATCGGCGGCGGGCTCGGCGGCGCGTTCCCGGCGTTCGTGTTGCAGACGGTGTCGGGTCCGTAGGTGATCTGCGTTCCGCTCACCTGGTCGTCGCCCTGCACCGTGGTGTTGAGCACGTTGTCGGTGCCCGCACCGACGCACGCGCTGCCGACGTTCCACGAGCCGAGGGTGACGAGGAAGTCCCTGCCCTGCCGACAGCACAAACCCGATGACGCGCTGCCCGCCTTCTGATCGTGCGCGAAGACGTTGTAGTGGAAGAACGGTCGGCGCAGGGGATCGAAGTTGGCAGCGTTGTCCCGCGTCGTGTTGAGGTCGTCGAGATCGAAGACCGCCGCCTCGGGAATCGCGTTGCTCACGTCGACCAACAACTGGATGCCGCCGGCGGCGGTGTACCCCTGGTACGGGCATTCGGCCGGTGCGGCGATCGGTGCATCGGCGAAGGCCGTGCGCGTCTCCTGGATCGCTGCCGCCTTCGGCGTGTGGTTGTGGCCGTCGGCGGCGCCCTGCATCCAGTCGATCTCGAGCAGGATCGTCTTTTGGCACGGATTGGCCCCGAGCCCAGCGAGGTCGGCGGCGAAGGTGCCGTCCGGCCGGCGGATGCCGTTCAGTTCGACCGCGTCGGGAATGCCGTCGCCGTCCTGGTCGGCACTGCCCCCGGTGAACACCTGGAACTCGAGTCGGGCGATCCGGCCGTCGTTCGGCTCGGGGAACCCGTGATCACCGTCTCCCTCGGCGATCGTGCCCTGCACGTCAGACTCGGTCACGTTCCATCGACCGCTGAACGGGTTGTAGCGGATGTTGAGCTCCACGTCGTCGTTCCGCGGACTGATGTCGGCGAAGTCGTCGTCGCCGGCGAGACCACTGTCGAAGTCCTTCAGCCTGATGCTGATGTCCACCGGTCCGGTCGCGCTGCGATCGACCGTGCGCGTGAAGCGCCACGTGGGGCTGAGCACGTCGGGGTTGAAGTCGTCGTCCTCGATGCGCGAGCTGGTCTGAAACCCCTGGCCGTCGATGTCGACTTGGGAGTAGAAGTCGCCGTCGCTCCCGTCACCGTCCTGCGACTCGACCTCCAGGACCCGCGTGATCCGGACCGTGACGTCGACGAAATCAGCTGCCTGCACGCGCGCATCACGGTCAGGAGCGCCCCAAGCCGCGATCGTGCCCATCATCACCAGCGCTATGCCGAATCGCCGAAGGGCTCCGCGTCGCGAGGACGCCAAAACGTCACGCTGTGCCATGACAGTACCCCCGTCGTGGCCGCCACGGTCGGAGACCGACTCCCCGAGCGCACGTCACGCTGCGGCGAGCCTACGGACTCCCGAACCCACCGTCAATGGGGGGTTTGATGGGAAACTGCGCCGTTGCGTTACTGCGCCGCACATCGCCCGGTCTGCTGCTCACAGCTGGAGCGCGTCGGGTAGCCACGTCTCGAGACGGTCCCAGATCGCAGTACCGCTGTTCGCCAGCAGATGTCCGTCGCCCGACAGCCTGACTAGTTCGCCTCCACCGGCGATCGCACGCACCATCTCGCTCGCTTCGAACGGGAGGATCTCGTCACGATCGCCGTGGAACAACAGCAGCGGTCCGTCGCCCAGCCTCCCGGCCACTTCACACCCGGCCGATTGCGTCGCAAACGTGACCACGCCACTGACCATCTCCTGCAACCCGACGGCCACACGGACCGCAACCGCACCGCCGAAGCTGTGACCCATGACGACCACCCGCTCGGCCCCACCTGCACCGATTGCGAGTTGCACGGCAGCGGCCACGTCGACGCAGCATGCATCGAGGTCGTTGGGCTTTCGATAGTCGACCCGGAGCACCGGAACTCCCCGGTCGGCCCACGTGACGCCGAGCCGGTGGTACAGGCCACCCGCCGGCCCGAGCAGGCCACCCATCGCGCCACCGCAGAGCACCACCGCGGCGGGATGTACGGGCCCATCCGGGGCGGGCTCGTGCCACAGCAACGTGAGCAGCCCACGCATGGTGAACATCTCGACATGCCGCAACCGGTCGGTGACCATCACCTCATGGCTGGCCAGGACCCCCAGAGCATCGAGCGGTGTATCCGTCCGAGCAGCGGCACCGTCACCCATCAGCACTACCCTACCGCGCGCATGTCGTCCACCGATTCAGTCGACCTCGGCGATACCGATCAACTCCAGCTCGCCATCCGCATCGGCTCGGCGTGGATCGAGCTGCGCCGTGGTGCCTCCATGAGCAAGTTGCGCGAGTACCTGTTCGGTTCCGGCGATGACGCCTTAGAGCAGGGTCAAATGGACACGCTCGATCTCCTTGCCCAGCACACCTCCATCCGGATGAGCGACCTTGCCGATGCATTGCGCGTCGACCCGTCCACAGCGACACGTGCAGTGCAGCGGCTGGTCAACGTCGGTCTGGCATCACGCATGTCGTGCAACGACGACGGCCGCGTGGTGAAGGTGTCGATCACTCCTGCCGGCCGCGAGCGTCACGCCGACGTCGACGAGCGCCGGTCGCAGGTGATGACGTTCGTACTCGGCGGGTTCGCCGCCGCCGAACGAGAACAACTCGCTGAACTGTTGGAACGCTACGTCGGTCGGGTGGACGACTTCGTCACACAACTCGACCAATAGCCCGGCTAGTGCTCTGACCACGAACGTCGGGCGTGTGCGGCGACGTTCGGTGTCGAGGACTCTGTGGTCGCCGGTGAGGTCGGGGTTGATGAAGCGACATCGGGGATCTGGTGAGGGGGTTCCAAATTTGGGCGTGCCGGAGCGGCGGTTGGTGCCGGACCGGCTCGTGCAGTCCTGGTTCAGGCGGCGCGGATGGTTGGTTGGCCGTGTGGTTTGGAGATGAGGGTGCGTCCGTCGGGGGTGGTGAACTCTGCGTCGGCGTTGGCGAGGAGGCGGATCTGCCAGTTTTGGCGGTGGATCAGGTGATGGTGGTAGCTGCACAACATCAGCAGGTTGTCGAGCTTGGTTTCGCCGAAGCGTCGCCACCATGTGATGTGGTGAGCATCGGCGTATCTGGTGGGCCGGTCGCATCCGGGGTGACGGCATCCGCCGTCGCGGG
>JANOKQ010000720.1:0-2475 GCA_031419375.1 Acidimicrobiaceae bacterium | reverse complement strand
GTGCAGCTGACATCGTGCTCGGCCGACTGTCCCCCGAACAGCACGATCAGTTCAATCCGCCCGTCGTCACATGTCGCTTCCGGTGTGGTGTCGGCGCGGGAGGGATCGTCGGCGGGGGAGTGCTCCGTGGTCATGCGGATTCGACGGTACTGTCTGGCTTCATGCGTTTCCGGGCAAGCGAGGTGGCGGCGGCGACCGGGGGACGTCTGGTCGGAACCGGTGTCGCGTCAGACGTGATGATCGACGGGGTTTCCTTCGACTCCCGCTCGATCGTTCCCGGGCAGCTTTTCGTTCCGCTGCTCGATGCCCGTGACGGACACGATTTCATCGACGTGGCTGTCGCTGCGGGTGCGTCGTGCTACCTCTCGTCGCGCCCCATCGCCGCGACCCGGGTCTCCGCCGTGATCGTGGACGACACGCTGCGCGCCTTGATGCGTCTGGCCGCTGATCGCCGCCGCCGATCGCCGGCGACCGTGATCGCGATCACCGGATCGGTTGGCAAGACCAGCACCAAGGATCTGGCGTGGGCGGCGCTCGCCGCGAGCCGCAGAACGTGGGCCAACGAGCGCAGCTTCAACAACGACCTGGGTCTGCCGACCACGATCCTCAACGCCCCCGACGACACCGAGGTGATGGTGCTCGAGATGGGCATGCGCGGCTTCGGAGAAATAGCCAGGCTGTGCGAGATCGCTGCGCCGACCATCGGGGTAGTGACGCGTGTGGCCGAGGCCCACAGCGACCGGGTCGGGGGTATCGCCGGT
Source organism: Acidimicrobiaceae bacterium (assembly GCA_031419375.1). Lineage (GTDB taxonomy): Bacteria > Actinomycetota > Acidimicrobiia > Acidimicrobiales > Ilumatobacteraceae > VFMC01. Next base: position 1,714 of record JANOKQ010000720.1, on the reverse strand, counting down.
GTCGCCCGCGCCAAGGCGGAACTGATCGCCGCACTACCGCCGACCGGTATGGCTGTGTTGAATGGCGACGATCCGTTCGTGCGCGCCATGGCTGCCACGTCTGCGGCACCGGTGGTGATGTTCGGTACGGCCGACGACTGCGACGTGCGAATTGCCGACGTCCGCCTCGACCATCTCGCCAGGGCTTCGTTCGGCCTGCATACCCCATGGGGTGCCGTCGACGTGCACCTCGGGGTGTCAGGAGGGCACATGGTGGCCAACGCGGCTGCGGCGATCGCGTGCGTAGGTGTGGTCGGCGGCGACGTGATGGCCGGTGCTGCCGCGCTCAGCGACGTCGAGTTGACCGCGATGCGGATGCACATCGCAACATCAGTGGGGGGCGCAACGGTGCTCGACGACTCCTACAACGCCAACCCCACCTCAATGCGCGCCGCTCTGGATGCGCTTGCCGCGCTCCCGGCGACGCGCCGCTTTGCGGTGCTCGGCGTGATGGCCGAGATCAGCGACCCCGCCGCGGAACACCTCGCGATCACCCGCTACGCACAGTCGCTCGGCATCGAGGTGATCCCCGTCGGCACCGAACTCTACGGCCCCCCGCCGGCCCAGATCACGAGCGCGGGCGCGCTTGACGCGCTTGGGCCTGGGGATGCGGTGTTGGTGAAAGGCAGCCGCATCGCCGGCCTCGACCGCCTCGCCGCCACCCTCCGCGCCCGCTGACACTCTCCGCACGTTTACTCGCCGGCGGAGATGCCGTGCTCGTCGAGGAGGGCGGCGTGGTCGGGGGGAGCGGGGTGGATGTGCTGGCGCTCGTCGATCGCTTCGATGTTGCACCACCACGCCAGCCCTGCCGCCCAGATCGCCCCTCCGAGCAGCACCCAGCGCGCCCCCACGGCGTCGATCACCGGTCCGAACACCAGGTTCCCCAGCGGCACCGTGCCGCCGAAGGCCATGAACCACAGGCTCATCACCCGTCCGCGCTCGTGGTCGGCGAGGCGGCTCTGCATCACGGTGAGCATCGACGTGGTGGTGGCGAAGTAGGCGAAGCCGAGGAAGAAGCCGGCGACGAACCCGCCGATCGGTTCCCTCGCCAGTGCGAAAGCCGTGAGGCAGCCGGCGAACCCGGCGAACCCGGCGCGGATCAGCCGCCGCTTGTCGACCCCGACGAACGCGGTGCCGATCGCGAGGCCGCCGAGGCACGCGCCCAGACCCCATGTGGCGTACAGCCACTTGTACGTCGACGACTTCTCGGCGATGCCGAAGTTGAGGCTCGCCACGGCTGGGAACAGGCCGACATAGGGGAGCGACAGGAACGAGAACGTCGTCAACGACACGAGCAGCCGGCTGGCGACGGGCATGTTCCGTGCCAGGCGCAACCCGGCGCTGAACTGGCGCCAGCCCTTTTCGTGGGCGACCTTTGGCGGCGGGCGTAGGTGCACCGACAGCAGGGCGAACACGACGAACACGTAGGTGACCGCGTTGATCAAGAAGAACTGCGCCGAGGTGACACCGAATGGGCTGAGCACGGCGACGATGATCGGCCCGACCACGCGTGACCCGTTGATCATCGTCGAGTTGAGCGAGATCGACCCGGCGAGGTCGCGTGGTGCGACCAGCGTCGGCAACATCGCCGACCACGCCGGCGCGTTCAACGCGTTGCCGACACCGACGCCCATTGCAACCATGAACAGCGACCACAGCGGCGCGTCTCCGGCCA
>JANOKQ010000719.1:0-2229 GCA_031419375.1 Acidimicrobiaceae bacterium | reverse complement strand
GCGGCAGCGGCGTGCGCGGCGTTGGTTCCACGCTCGGGCGTGGAGGTGTGCGTCGAGCGACCCTCGATCACTGCCTCGAGGACGGTGAATCCGCGGTGCTCGGTGATCACGGCCATGTTCGTTGGCTCGAGCACCACGGCTGCCTCGGGACTCCACTTCGTGATCAACGCTTCGGTGCCGATGCTGGCGAACTCCTCGTCAGCGACCCCAGCCACGATCACATCGCCGGCGAGCTCGTGGTGCCCGATCGAAGCAGCGGCGAGCAGAGCCGCCGCCAGACCACCCTTCGTGTCGAGCACCCCGCGTCCGACGAGGCGCCCGTCGACGAATGAGACCACAGCGGTTTCCAAACCTGTCACGCCGACCGTGTCGAGGTGGGCGTTGAACAGCAACGATCTCCCACCACCGCTCCCGCGGCGCACCACCACCACGTTGTGTCTGCCCGGTGCCACTTCGGTGCGCTCGACGTCAAGCCCACGCGCAGTAGCCCAGGCCGCAACGAACTCGGCGATCTCGCCCTCGCCCGGGGCTCCCGGGACCAGGCTCGGATTGATGGAGTTGATGCGAGCCAGGCACGCGGTCAGCCCCACTGGATGATCGAGCGCGTCGATGGCCATCAGCCAACCGTCCCAGGCACGCCCTTCGTGCATCTCGTGGTCGGCCAGCATTTTCACCTTGGTGAAGCCGGCTTTTTCGTACGAGCGGATCGCACGTGCGTTGACCACCCGCGGGTCGATCACCACGCGCTCGGCACCGAGGTTGACGAGGAGATGGTCGATCATCAGCGAGACGACGCGTGTGCCGAGTCCGGTCCCCCACCGTGCTGGTTCGCCGATGAACAGATCGATCGCCCACGTTCGCGCTGCCTCGATGGGGTCGCCGGGTTCGAGTTGGTACTCGTCGACATAACGAGCGACGTTGTAGAACTGGATGTAACCGATCGGGCGTCCGTCCGCCTCGATCAGGCAGCGCTGCAACCCGTCTGCTGCGTCCGCCGGGCCCTCCGACGCGAACTCGGTGCGTACCCGCTCGAGGTCGAACACCTGATCGCGACCTTCGAACCATTCCAGCACCCGCTCGTCGGTCAGCCATGCGAGCATCTGCGCAACGTCGGCGGGATCAGCCGTCATCGCCCGAATAACGAGTTCGCGATGACGCGCAACGACGCCACCTCCGTCGCCTGCGAGAGCCATCAGCTACCAGTACCGCCCGCGCCTGAATGGAACTTGGCGTAGACGGTCTCGGCGACGGCGTCGGGCAGGAAGGACAAGGCTTTCAGTTCGGCCAGCGTCGCCTTCTTCACGTTGGTGACGCTGCCCAGTGCTTGGGTGAGCTTCTTCTTGCGTACCTCGCCGAGGCCGGCGATGTCGTCGAGCGCGCTGACCGTCATCCGCTTGCCGCGCAGCTCGCGGTGAAAGGAGTTGGCGAACCGGTGGGCTTCGTCACGGATGCGCTGCAGCATGAACAACGCCTCGCTCCCCCGTGGCACCTCGACCGGTGCCGGGTTGCCCGGTAGGTACACCTCCTCGAATCGCTTGGCCAGCGAGGCGATCGGGATCTCGTCGGCCAGACCCAGCCGCTGCACCACCCGCTCGGCTACCGCGAGTTGGCCCTTGCCGCCGTCCACCAGTAACAGCTGCGGCGGGTAGGCGAACTTGCCGGGGCGCTCTCCACGCTCGCCGATCGGCAGGTCGCGCTCGGCGAGGTACGCCGTCAGGCGGCGAGTGAGCACCTCCTCCATCGCCGCGTAGTCGTCGTTGCCCTGCACCTCCTTCACCTTGAACCGTCGGTACTCGCGCTTGTTCGGCAGGCCGTCTTCGAGCACCACCATCGAACCCACATAGTCGGTCCCCTGCAGATGAGCCATGTCGTAGCACTCGATCCGCAGCGGGGCTTCCGGCAGGCAGAGCAGATCTTGGATCTCGGTCAGCGCCCGGCTACGCGCGTTGTGATCGCCGGCGCGCCGCAGCCGGTGACGGATGAACTCCTCACGGGCGTTGCGGGTGACGGTCTCGTGGAGGGCCCGCTTGTCGCCGCGCTGAGGCACGCGCACCTGCACCCGCGAGCCGCGCAGGTGTGACAACCACTCCTCATAGGTCGCCAGGTCTTCGCTCTCGTCCGTCGATTGCGCGAGGAACTCAAGGTCAATTCGACCTGCGGCGCCTCGAACGTGAGCTTTGGCCTCCCCAATCGCGAGGGGATCAACGCTGCGTTCCTGCCGATGGCGAT
>JANOKQ010000718.1:0-1575 GCA_031419375.1 Acidimicrobiaceae bacterium | reverse complement strand
CTGACCTACGACCAGGTGATCGAGCTCGATCGACCCGTACGAGTTCCTGCGCACCTGTACTCCGCAGACTCCGCGCACCGATCCGACCCACTGCCCCCGTGCGGTGAACAGCCTCGCCTACGGCGCCGATGCAGCCAACCTTCCGGTAGGCGTTGCGCAGCCGAGCCGCCTGTACTCCGAGCCGCCGGCTGTGGAGGTGCGCGTCACCGCTCCGCCGAGACCCAATGCCGTTGGTAACCGGGTGTTCCTCGACCGGAACTACGACGGCATCCAGGGCGCGGATATTTCGGCGTCGGGTGAGCCCGGCGTCGCGAACGTCTACGTCGAGCTCTACCGCCTCGATGAGGCGCTCACTTCTCCCGGCAGCCCGGTCTACACGTTCTTCGGCCACACCTTTACCGACTCGCTCGGCAACTACCTGTTCTCCAGTGATCCGAACGACCCGTCCGCCGGCCTGTCCGACGGCACCTACAAGGTGCGCTTCGTCCCGTCAGCCGAGTACTACGTGTCACCCGGCGATCGATCCGGCGTCGGAACCGATGTCGGAGCACCTGGCGGCCCGAGCGCAGGCGCCAACACCGATGACGACTCCGACGTGTCGCGTACGCCTTCCACCGCCCTGACGCTCACCCCGGCGACCCCTGTTGGACCGAGCAACGGTGGCACCCTCGGCTCGTTCTACGACACCGTCGACGTCTACCTCGGAGACAACGACAACGTCAACGTCGGTACGCTCTCGGAGGGCGAGATCGATCTCACCTGGGACCTCGGCATCTGGTTGCCCGAACCGGCGATCGAGGTCGTGAAGGTCACCAAGGACACCGCATGGCCCGACAACCAGGCCGGCGATGGTGTCACGATCATCCAAGGTCGTTCCGTGACGTGGATCTACACGGTCACCAACACGGGCAACACCCGCCTCGAGAACGCCACGCTCACCGACGACGGCGGCCCCGATGCCTCGTTCTCGGTTACCAACTGCACAATCACGGCCAACGGCGCCAACGCCGATGGCCTCACCAGCAGTGCGTCGGCTCCCATCGCCCTCAACCGCGGCGCGGCGATGAGCTGCACCGCTACCGGGACGGCCAAGCGCACGAACTACAGCAACACGATCACCGTGGTCGGTACACCGAAGCTCGACGACGGCGCCACGATCACCCGTGGCAGTGTTCCGTCGACGGTGACCGACAGCGATCCGTCCAGCTACCTCAGCGGCAAGTACGACCTGGCCCTGGCCAAGACAGCCGGCACGATCGACTTCGCGACCGGCAACGTCGTCTACACGATCGTCGTGCGCAACGAAGGCACGGTCGGCTCCGGTCTGTACGACATCACCGACGTGCTGCCGAACGGCATCTCCTATGTGGCCGCCACGGCGAGCCCGGCGCTGACATCGTCGACCGGTGGCACGCTCGTGTGGACCGGGTTGAGCAACCTGGCGGCCAGCACGAACCGGACGATCACGTTCACGGCCCACATCGACAACTACGTCGTGCGTCCGTTTCGCAACTACGCGGAGATCAGCGACGACTCGTCCGAGCTGGTGCAGACCGGCGGTGTCTCGACCCCGAC
>JANOKQ010000717.1:0-1681 GCA_031419375.1 Acidimicrobiaceae bacterium | reverse complement strand
AACTTCAGCGTCGTCAAGTTCGGAACCGAGGTGGAACCAGCCCAGGCGCGGAGCACTTGCCTTGGCGGGGTGGCGTACGAGCCAGTCTGCCAACTCGCGCTGGACGTTTCGAGAGATCGCTACGAGGGTGTCGGCTTCCCGAACCGTGTTCAGCCAATTTTCGTACATCGCCGCTGCTCCCGGATAGAAGCTCTCCGGTGTCAGGATCGGCAGCAGGTCGTAAACCACGAAGGCGACCTCGACCCCGCTTCTGCGTAACTCCCGAAAAAAGCCGCCATGCGTCTGAACTACGAATGGTTGCAGGTCGAGGCCAAGAAAAATGTCTCCGCGAACAAACTCTGGCACTGCGTCGAGAAACGTCGCAGTCGGACCACTGATTCCCAGCGTCTCACACGAAAAGCGGCCGGCGGCACGGTAAGGCGAACTTGTCGTGGCGGCGACCGGCTCGACTCGGTATCCCTTCGGAGGGCTTTCGAGGAGTTCGGCAACGATGTTACGCGTGACGCGTTGGATGCCGCTCCCGGCGTCGCGAACGGTCAACTCCGACACGTCGACGAACAGGTGCTTTGTCCGTGGCCGCCCTGGGGTGCTGCGAACGAGTGAATGAGCGACCTCGGCGCGAGCAATGGCGCTCGGCGCGGCGACCGGAATCCGATTGATCGCGTCGACGGCGTGAGGCCGTCGGTTTCTGGGGTTCCGCCAGACGGACTCGATTGCGACAGCCATGGATTCGGCTGCGACTCTGGGCGAGTGATGATGATTGACGAACTGCCTGGCGGTCTCGCCCAAACGCTCTCGCTCCGCCCTGTCGCAGCTGAGCGTCTGCAATGCATGGATCAGTTCGCTGTCGTCGAACTCATCGGGGATTCGGATCACCGCCTCAGCCGGCAGCTCGGTCAGCGATCCGTTGGCGTTCACGATCGTTGCGAGTCCGAACGCTAGGCAGTCGTAGGCGCTCGCGGATGTTTCGCCACGTGACTGTGTCCGAAGTTGCACTCCGATGTCGGCTGCGGCGAGGTATGCGGCGTACGTAGCCGCATCGACTCGACCCGTCACGGTGATAGCTCGATGAAGCCCGGCGGCGTTGATCGTCTCCGCCAGCCTGGACGCGAACGCTGGATCATGGCTCTCTCCGACGAACACGAGTCTTGCGCGAGGGTCCTGTGCAAGATCAGACGATACCCAGGCGTCAACGAGGCGGTCGTTCAGCTTCGTCGGTCCGATGATGCCGAAGGAACACACCAACAGATCGTTAGATGACACGCCCAAGCGCGTGCGAGCGGTTGCCCGTTGTGGTGCGCCGGCTGTCGAGCGTGGCATCTCAACGACGTGCCAATCGTCCGCACTGTGCGGCCCATACCACTCGTCTGCCAGGTTGCGTGCCGTCTGTGAATGAACGACGACGCCGAGCGCTTGCTGAAGTACGCGGAGGTTGGCGGGATAGCGCCACACGATGTCGGATGGGTCGCCGGCCCCGTGGAGATCGCGAACCGCCGGGTAACCGTGTGAGTGGTAAAGGTCGTCGGACCACGACCGCGTGGACTGGCCGAGCGCGTCTTGATACGCGATGATCCCGGATAGCGAGAAATCGTGAAGGACCACGACACCTGGGGCTGCTTCCAATAGGTCAAACATGTGACCGTGGAATGATGAGTTACCGAAGTGGTAAACGATTCGGTCG
>JANOKQ010000716.1:0-2689 GCA_031419375.1 Acidimicrobiaceae bacterium | reverse complement strand
GCGTCGGGCCACAACGGCTCACCGCCGATCAGGCCGGCGTTGTTGTGCACGATGTCGACCCCGCCGAAGGTGCGCTCCGCGATGGCGAACAGTTCCCGCAGATCGCCGGGCACCGATACGTCTGCACGGAATGTGAGGGCGCGTCCGCCGCGCCGCTCGATCTCGGCGGCCACCGCGGCCGCGCCATCTGCATCGATGTCGGCCACCACGACTGCTGCACCGCGAGCCGCAAGCGCCAGCGAGGTGGCGCGGCCGATGCCCGTTGCCGCCCCGGTGACGATGGCGACCTTTCCGTTGATGTCCATCGCCGTGAGCTACTCGATCAGACCGATCTGGGTGCCGACCTCGTACGTCTCGCCCTCCTCGCCGGTGATCCGGATGACGCCGGCCGACGGGGCTTCGATCTCGTTTTCCACCTTGTCGGTCTCGACTCGGTACAGGATGTCGCCGACGGCGACGGTGTCACCGTCGGCCACCAGCCATTCGACAAGTGTGCCCTCGGTCATGCTGACACCGAGTTTAGGGATGCTGATTGGAACGGCCATGACGGTGTTCTTACCCGATAGGCGTGGGAGGCTGCAAACGTGAGCATTCTCGAAGCACCTCGATCATCGAACGACAGCAACGGGAACGGGTACGGCGGCGACGGGAACGACGGGATCGAAGGTGACACTGCGGAGGTGCTGCCGTGGTGGCGCAACCCGGTCAACGTGGTGGTCATCGCCATCGCCGTAGCGGTCCTGGCCGGCGCTGCGGGTCTCGTCATCGGCAACAACCGGGCGCTCGCCGACCCCAACGCGACCGATGTGGGATTCCTACAGGACATGCGCGTCCACCACGAGCAGGCTGTGCAGATGGGCCTACTCTTCCTCGACCGGCCCGACACCGAGCCCGCATTGCAAACCATCGCGCGCGAGGTCGTCGTTGGCCAGAACATCGAGATCGGCCGGATGATCCAGATGCTGCGCGGCTTCGGCGAATCGGAAGTAAACGAATCCGACACCGCCATGGCCTGGATGGGACACCCGGTGGAGTCGGCGAAGATGCCTGGAATGGCCACCCAGGACCAGTTGATCAGCCTGGCCACGGCATCGGGCGGCAATGCCGACGAGATCTTCGTCACGCTGATGAGTGCGCATCATCAAGGCGGCGTACACATGGCCGAGCAAGCCGCTGATGCCGCCGGCGTCGATGACGTGCGGTTGATGGCCCGACAGATCGCCGAGGGACAGCGTCACGAGATCGATGAGATGAACACCCTGCTCGCCAGATCAGCAGCTTGAACCCGGCGATGAGCGTCGCTGCCGCACCGATGTTCGCGTTCGAGAACACCTACGTCCACGACCTCGTCGGCCTGTACGAACCATGGCAGGCGGCCGTGGTGCCAACGCCCGAACTGCTGGTCCTCAACGACGCCCTGGCCACCGAGCTGAAGCTTGACCCCGAGTCGCTGCGCACTCCCGCCGGCGTGGCCGTCTTGGTTGGCAACGCCGTGCCGGACGGGGCATCGCCGGTGGCCCAGGCCTATGCGGGCCATCAGTTCGGCGGGTTTTCCCCGCGTCTCGGCGATGGCCGGGCGCTGCTCGTCGGCGAGTTGATCGATGTGCATGGGCACCGCCGCGACCTCCACCTGAAGGGCTCGGGCCGCACGCCGTTCGCCCGCGGCGGCGACGGCAAAGCCGCTGCCGGCCCAATGCTGCGCGAATACCTGATCAGCGAGGCGATGCATGCGCTCGCCGTACCAACCACCCGGGCGCTGGCGGTGGTGCGTACCGGCGAACAGATCGCTCGCGACACCATGGTGCCCGCCGCGGTTCTGGCCCGCATCGCGGCCAGCCATCTGCGCGTTGGCACGTTCCAGTACGCCGCGAACCACCCCGACCCGACCGTGCTGCAACGCCTCGCCGACCATGCCATCGCCCGCCACTACCCCGATGCGTTCGGGGCCGACGACCGATACCTCGCGTTCTTCGATGGCGTCGTGGATGCACAGGCGGCGCTCGTCGCGCGGTGGATGCTGGCCGGGTTCATCCACGGCGTGATGAACACCGACAACATGACCATCTCGGGCGAGACCATCGACTACGGCCCATGCGCGTTCATGGACGCCTACGATCCCGCCACCGTGTTCAGCTCGATCGACCATGGCGGCCGCTACGCCTACGGCAACCAGCCGCGCATCGCCCAGTGGAACCTGGCCCGCCTGGCCGAGGCGATGCTGCCCCTGCTCGGCGATGACACGGAGCGGGCAGTCGCGACGGCCACCGCGGTACTGCAGGCCTTTCCCGACCGCTACCAGCGGTACTGGGCCGATGGTATGCGCGCCAAGTTGGGGCTGGACGCGCGCACGCCAGGCGATGGCGACGACGAACTGTTCGATGACCTCCTGACACTGATGCACGATCATCACGTCGATTTCACCATGTTGTTCCGGGCGTTGTCAGCGGCAGTTCGCGGTGAGGCCGATGCCGCTCGAACACTGTTCGCTGAGCCCGCTGAGTTCGATGCGTGGTCGGGGCGATGGACACATCGGCTCAGCACCCAAGCACGCGACGCCGGTGATGTCGGGGCGGCGATGGACCGGGTCAACCCCGTGTACATTCCCCGCAACCACCTCGTCGAAGAAGCCCTCGACGCGGCGACGAACGGCGACCTGACCCCGTTCCAGAACCTGCTCGAGGTACTGACC
>JANOKQ010000715.1:0-5205 GCA_031419375.1 Acidimicrobiaceae bacterium | reverse complement strand
ATGAGTCGTTGCCGACAGCGACGGGTAACCGGCGCGCTTGCTGGCCCCCGTCGTCGCCGGAACCGTGCTGGCCGGAACCGTGCTGGCCGGAACCGTGCTGGCCGGAACCGTGCTGGCCGAAGTCGTGTCGTCGGGAACGGTTTCGTCGGGAACGGTTTCGTTGGGAACGGTTTCCTTGGGACCAGTGTTCTCGGGATCAGTGTTCTCTGAAACGGTGGACGATGTGTCACCTTCGGCGGAGACCGACGGTGCGTTGAGGACAAGCCCGACAGGCGAGACGGCCACGAACGAAAGGGCCGACATCGCGATTGCCTTGCGCCGCCAGCGCTGCGATTCTGTCCGCCTCATCACCCCTCCATTCGTGTCGACCCGCCTGCCGGGTTCGATGCGATCACCATACGGAAACGCCGTCGACGGCACCAGCAATCGGCGGCTAATGGGCCGAACGACCCACCCCGCTGCACCCGCGGCGCAGGCGGCCTACATTCGCGGGTGATGGCGCGACCGGGCAACCAGCGCGACGACCAGAGCGACGACCAGCGCGACGAACTGGACGACCGGCATCTCGACGAGGTGCTGCAGGAACTTCGCCTCGTGCTGCCCGGCACCACGGTGCTGTTTGCGTTCCTGCTCTCGGTGCCGTTCTCAGCCCGCTTCGAACAGATCAGCCCGCTCGATCACCGGGTGTACTTCGTCGCCTTCATCGCCACCGCCCTGGCGCTCGTGTTCCTGCTCGCCGAGGCCGGCTACCACCGGCTGCGCGGCAAGCCCTACGACAAGCAGGCCATGATTCGGACCACATCGAAACAAGCGGTCGTGGGACTCGGCCTGCTCGGCGTGGCGCTGGTCGCGTGCGTGGTGCTGGTTGCCAACTCCGTCTACGGCTCCACGGTCGCGGCATGGGTGACCGTCCCGCTTGCGGTGGGGGCGATCGGGATGTGGTTCGGCATCCCGCTGTCGCGGCGGTGGCGCGGCGATCCCCCATCGCGCCGCAAGCCCTGAATCGAATCAGCTGTGCTGGCGACCCTGATTCAGCTGTGCTGGCGACGCAGTGCGGCGACGAGACCGTCGAACCGACGGCGGTCGAGCACCGCGCCTTCCCGGCGAACCTTTTCTGGGTCGATCTCGAGCACCCGGTCGAGCTTGGCGTAGCTCGGTCGGCCATCGCGGTCCCATGGGCCGACGCCCACCTCGAACTGGGCGGAATCAGGACGTCGCTTCGACGTGAGCGCGACCCCGACCAGGCGGTTGCCGCGACGGCCGAAGATCGCTACCGGCCGGTCTTTCCCCTGGCTCGGATCGTCCTCGTAGGGTACCCACGCCCACACGACCTCGCCCGGGTCGGGGTCGCCGTCGAGGCACGGCGTGTATTCGATTCTCGTCGCCGGCGGGCTCGACCCACCTGCCCGTGCCGGTGTTCGCGGCGCGGGCGCTGCGGGCGGACGCTGCCCACGCCGATCAGCACCAGCACCGGCACCAGCGGACGGTCGCCGTGTGGCTGCGGCGACCGTGCCCGCGACGTGGGCAGCGAAGCGGCTCAGCCGAGATCGCATGCGAGCAGATCGTCGTACGTTTCGCGGCGAACGACCAAACGGCTGTCGCCATCGGCGACGAACACCACCGGCGGACGGGTGAGCTTGTTGTAGTTGCTCGCCATCGAGTGCCCGTAGGCACCGGTGACCGGCGTGGCCAGCAGGTCGCCGGCGGCGAGATCCGCCGGCAACGCGGCATCGAAGATCAGCACGTCGCCGCTTTCGCAGTGCTTGCCGACGAGGCGCGCCCGCAGGCTCCGTTCGGCTTGCACCCGCTGCGGGGCGAAGGCCTCGTAGCCCGAGCCGTACAGCACCGGACGCGGGTTGTCGCTCATCCCGCCGTCGACGGCGACGTACGTTCGCACGTTGGGGATGTGCTTGATCGTGCCGACGGTGTACACGGTGATCGCCGCCGAAGCCACGATCGCGCGGCCCGGTTCCACGCTGATGCGCGAGGTCACACCGCGCGCCCGGCAGGCATCCAGCAATACCCGTCCCCACTCGGTGATCGTTGGGGCTTCCTCGCCCCCCACGTACGCGACGCCGAGCCCGCCGCCGAGGATCAGCTCTGGCAGATCGAGTGGCTTGGCGAAGCCGGCCATCACCTCCGCCGCCCTGGCGAAGCTGTCGACCGCGAACACATTCGAGCCGATGTGGCAGTGCACCCCGACCAGTTCCACCGCGGCCGATCGGCGAGTTCGATCGATGGCACGAGCGGCGTCGCCCGTGCCGAGATTGAAGCCGAACTTCGAGTCGTCCTGGCCGGTGGCGATGTACTCGTGGGTGTGCGCGTGCACGCCGGGCGTGATCCGCAGCACCACATGCGGCGCCGGAAAACCCTCATGGTGTAAGGCTTCCAGACGATCGAGCTCTTCGTCGCAGTCGACGACGATGTAGCGAACACCGGCTTCCATCGCTACGCGCAACTCTGCGGTGCTCTTGTTGTTGCCGTGCAAGGTGAGGGCGTCGGCGGGCACCCCGGCCTGCAATGCAACGTGCATCTCGCCCCCGCTGGCCACATCGAGCAGCATTCCCTCCTCGTACGCGAGCCTGGCCATCGCCTTGCACAGAAAGGCTTTGGTTGCGTACACGGCGCGCTGATGACCGAACGCGTCGACCGCTTCGCGGCAACGACGGCGGATGTGCAACTCGTCGTAGATGAACAGCGGCGTCCCGTGTTGCGCAGCAAGCTCGGCCACGCTGACACCGCCGATGCACAGCGATCCGTCAGCGGCGACTTCGGCGGTATCGGGAAGCAGATGCAGCGGTAGCGACGGGTGTGGCAACGACGGCATCGCCCTACATCCGGTCGGGCGCGTCGATGCCGAGCAGATCGAGACCCTTCGCCAGGACGCGGGCCGTGAGATCGGCGAGCGCGAGCCGGCTCATCCGCAGCTCGTCGGTCTCGGCCTTGAGTACCGGGCATGCCTCGTAGAACGCAGTGAAGTCCTGCGCCAGATCGAACAGGTAGGTGCACAACCGGTGCGGCAGGTAGCGCTCGACCGTTTCGGTAACGGCACCATCGAAGCCGAGCAGCCGCATGGCCAGCGCACGTTCCTGCGCCATCGCGATCACCGGGACCACGTCGCCGAGCTGCGCCGGATCGATCTCGGCGCGACGGAAGATACTGCGGATGCGCGCGTGAGCGTACTGCAGGTACGGCGCAGTGTTGCCCTCGAATGCAAGCATCCGGTCCCAGTCGAACACATAGTCCTTGATCCGGTCGGTCGACAGCTCGGCGTACTTGAGTGCGCCGAGGCCGATGATCCGCCCGAGCTCGGCCCGCTTGTCGGCGGCAAGCTCGGGGCTACGCGCGGCCATGCCTGCCCGGCCCCGCTCGACAGCCTCGTCGACTAGGTCGATGAACCGCATCGGATCGCCGCTACGGCTCTTGAGTATCTTGCGATCGGCACCGAGCACGTTGCCGAAGTTGACGTGCACAGCACGCGCCGGCGGCACCAACCATCCGGCCATCTCGGCGACCTTGAAGACCATCGCCAGGTGTTGGGTCTGCGGGGTGCCGACGACGTACAACAGCAGCGTCGCCCCGACCCGTTCGACCCGGTCGGTCACGCACGCCAGATCGCTGGTGGCGTAGTTGAAGCCACCGGTTCGGGCCTGCACGATCAGCGGCAGCGGATCGCCCTCGCGGTTGATGTAGCCGGGGACGAACACCACCTTGGCGCCATCGGATTCCTCGAGCAATCCGCTGGCATCTAGACGGTCGATGACGGCAGGCATTCCCGCCTGGTACATCGATTCACCCGCAAGGTCGGCATCGGTCAGGAGGATGCCGAGCTTGCCGTACAGGTCGTTGAAGTGGCGTGTCGATTGCTCGACCAGCACGTTCCACAGCATCGTCGTCTCGGCATCGGCGCGGCTCTGCAGCTTGACGACCCGCTCACGGGCACGATCCTTGAACTCGTCACTGGCATCGAACTTGGCGCGTGCCGCCTTGTAGAACGCGTCGAGATCACGCAGATCGAGATCTGCAGCACCATCGACGCCGCTTTCGTCGACGAGGTGCTCGATCAGCATCCCGAACGGGGTGCCCCAATCGCCGACGTGGTTCTCTTTCACCACCCGGTGACCAACAAACGTCATCAGCCGCACCAGGGCATCACCGATGACGGTCGTGCGCAGGTGGCCGACGTGCATCTCCTTGGCGATGTTCGGTGCCGAGTAATCGATCACCACGGTCTCGGACGTCGTCGCGTGAGTCACGCCGAGGCGAGGATCGCTCGTGATCGCGGCGAGCTGTTCGGCGAGGTACGTGGCGGTGAACGACACGTTGATGAAACCCGGCCCTGCCACCTCCAGCTCGGCGATGCCGGCCAGCCCGGCAGTGGCTGCGGCGACCACGTCGGCGGCGACCTCGCGAGGGTTGCGGCCGAGTTGTTTGGCAAGGGCGAGCGCGCCGTTGGCCTGTGCATCGGCCCGGTCGCTGGCGCGCACGACCGGGTCGTGTGGTGCCCCGGCGACCTGCTCGAACGCAGGGGCCAGGAGCAAGGCAACGGAAACGAGGGGATCAGCCATGACGAACCGAGGGTATCGGTCGCTATCCTCGCTGCATCCCGCCCTCGTAGCTCAGGGGATAGAGCAATGGTTTCCGGAACCATGTGTCGGAGGTTCGAATCCTTCCGGGGGCGCCCTGCTTATCTGTCCTGACCAGGCCGTTTGACCTGCCCGAACGCCTTCGGCCTCTCGAACCTTTTGACCGCTGATGACCCGTGTTGACCCCGATTTCTCGTTGTGATTGGGACCAGTGTGGGACGAGCGAGAGATCGGGGCGAGCGACACGCGCCCCGAACATGTGGGCCGACCCAGCGATACCGAAGCAACTGCCCCCTGCGAGGCAGCCGCCCGCAGCCGCTGTCGGTTCGGGTATTGCGGCTTAGGAAACGTTTGTCAGAACAGCCGGTTGCCCATCTCGCACCCGTTGCCGGGGCACTCGCGGCTCGTCTCATCCCGCAGCCGTCCCAAAGATGTAGGTCACTCGTGGTCTGTGGCGTGCGAGCCGACAGGAGGTAGTGGCATGGCTCGACCGATGCATCGACGAGATCTTTTACGATCTCTTCGAATTTGCCACGCGAGAGCGTCATGTTGATATGCTTTGGCCCGGAGGGATCGGCCGCGATAAAGGGGAGGCTGATATTTGTTTCGCTGACGCTCG
>JANOKQ010000714.1:0-3682 GCA_031419375.1 Acidimicrobiaceae bacterium | reverse complement strand
CGCCCATTTCACCTTGCGCCGATGAAGGTACGGACACCCGTCGTTTGCCGTGCCGTAGAAGTAAGACGGATCTGGCGCAATTTGCCCGTAATGAAGAAACTCCGTGTTTGCAGCCGGAGTGATCACATAGTCGCCAACCTTCATTTCCAATAGAAAGCGCGCAATCTGTCCGACCTGTTGGCCGATAACAATATTACTCGTGTCGTCTGGGTGAGCCTCTTTATAGATTGGATACAACTCCTCACGGGACTTGATGCTGGACATGTCGGCATCTTCGATCCAGCAGTTTCACCTGGGGTACTCGCCGTGGCGGATCTTCAACCGTCAGGCCACGTGGGCCGTGCTCGGAACTGTGGCGTTGTACGTCGGGGCAAAGGTGCCCTACACGTTCTGGCGGCGTCTGGTGGCGCCGGGCCTGGTTGGTGCCGCCGGGTTGATGTTCCTCCCGTTCGTTCCCGGCCTCGGCGCCGAGGTCAACGATGCCCGCGCCTGGATCTCGCTGGGTTCGTTCAGCTTTCAACCATCGGAGTTCTTGAAGCTCGCCGTGCTGTTGTACTGCGCCGATCTGCTCACCCGCCGCGAATCCGAGATGCACGACCTTCGTCGCACGCTGATCCCCACCATCTACGTCGCCGCGCTCGCGTCGGGTTTGTGCATGGCCCAAGGCGACCTGGGCACAGCGATCGTGCTCGGCGCGATCGTGTTCACCGTTGCCTTCGTCGGGGGCACACCGATCGTGCCGATGGCCTTGGCCGGGGTGGTTTCGACGCTCGCTGCGCTGGTGTTCGTGGTAACCAGCCCGCGGCGCTATCACCGGTTCACGGCCTTCCTCGACATCACCGGCAACCGTGACGACCTCAGCTATCAGACGTACCAGGCGATGATCGCCGTCGCCCAGGGTGGTACCACCGGTGCGGGGCCAGGCCGTGGGCTGAACAAGCTGGGCGACTTCGTGCCGTTGGCCCACAGCGACTTCATCTTCGCCGTGATCGCCGAGGAACTCGGCCTGATCGGCGTGGTCGCGGTGGTCGGTGGTTTCGTGGTGCTCACCTACTGCGGCGTGCAGATCGCGCTGGCCGCACGTGACCGCTTCGGGATGCTGCTCTCCGGGGGCATCGTTGGCTGGTTCGTGGTGCAGACCGTGATCAACATTGGTGGTGTCATCGGGCTGATGCCGGTGACCGGGCTCACACTGCCGTTCTTCTCCGCAGGCGGGAGCTCGTTGTTCGTGTGCATGGCGGCGGTCGGAATCCTGCTGAACGTCGCCCGCCACTCGAAATGATCTCGTCGGCTGGGCCGCGTCGCCGCTGTCATGCACTGGTCACAGGTGGCGGCACGTCGGGCCACGTGCTGCCGGCGATCGCGATCATGGACCGTCTCGCCGCGGCTGGCCATCATCGCGAGACGTTGCACTACGCCGGCACCCGACTCGGCATCGAGGCCCGGCTGCTGCCGCCCACCGGGTACGTCGCCACGTTCTTCGATGTGGTCGGGTTGCAGCGCGCGCTGTCGCTGCGCAACGTGGAGTTCGTGCCCAAGCTGGTTCGCGCTACCTGGTTGGCGGTCCGCCTGCTGCGCCGCCTTCGCCCAGCGGTTGTCGTCAATGTCGGCGGCTACGCAAGCATGCCGTGCACGATTGCCGCGCTGCTGTGCCGGGTACCGGTCGTCGTCGTCAGCTACGACCGTCGGCCGGGCCTCGCGTCGCGGTTGAGCGCCCGGTGGGCGGCAACGGTGGCGGCGGCGTTCGAGGACTCCCCGCTCCCGCGGGCGCGCACCACCGGGGCGCCGATCCGGGC
Organism: Acidimicrobiaceae bacterium; assembly: GCA_031419375.1. Classification (GTDB taxonomy): domain Bacteria; phylum Actinomycetota; class Acidimicrobiia; order Acidimicrobiales; family Ilumatobacteraceae; genus VFMC01. Next base: position 1,886 of record JANOKQ010000714.1, on the reverse strand, counting down.
CGAGATCATCGCCATCGATCGGGCCGCCGACCGGGCCGGTGCCCGTGCCCGACTCGGCGTCCCTGATGACCGATTCATGATCGCGGTGTTCGGTGGCTCGCTCGGTGCCAAGGTGATCAACGAAGCCGTCGAGGGACTCGTCGAGCGGTGGGGTGATCGCGGTGACCTGTACGTGCATCACGTGGTGGGGGAGCGGTGGTTGGGTGAGGTGTCGCCCTCGCCGCCCGCACTGCAGGGTCAAGCGGGCATCATGTATCACGTGATCGGATACGAGGACCGGATTTCTGAGCTCTACGCCGCTTCCGATCTGATGATCACGCGCGCCGGGGCGAGCACCATCGCCGAGCTGGCCGCCACCGGCACACCGGCGATCGTGGTGCCGTGGCCGGATGCTGCCGAGAACCACCAGCTCGACAACGCCCGCACGTTGTCCGATCTCGGTGCTGCCGTCCTGGTCGAGCAGGCAGCGTTGACCGTCGACCGCCTGTGCTCCGAAGTGGACGACCTCGTTGCACATCCCGAACGTCGTGCCACAATTTCGCGAGCGGCTCGTGCCGCCGGCGAGCGGCATCGCGGCGATTCGTTGATCGACCTGATCGACGAGGTGGCCGCGCGATGAGCCGTCCCGAACCCCCCCTCGATCTGTCCTCCGCGCAGCGGGTGCACGTCGTCGGTGTCGGCGGTCCGGGCATGAGCGCGATCGCGATCGTGCTGGCCGAGATGGGCCACACCGTCACCGGGAGCGATCAACGTGACCGTGCGGTCCTCGGTCGCCTGCGCGCCGGCGGTGTCACGGTTCACGTCGGTCATCAGCGCGCGTTCGTCGACGGCTGCGACGCCGTCACCTTCAGCACCGCGGTTCCCGAGCGGAACATCGAGGTGGATCAAGCTCGGAAATCCGGCATCGCCACGATGCGCCGGGCGGGCATGCTCGCCTCTATCTGTGCGAGGGCGAGGTCGCTCGGGGTGGCCGGCACGCACGGCAAGACCGGGACGAGCTCGATGCTGATGCTGATGCTGGCCAAGGCCGGATTGCGGCCGAGTTTCATCATCGGTGGCGACGTCGCCGATGCCGGCACCGGCGCGCAGTGGACCGGCGGCGAATGGCTCGTCGTCGAGGCCGATGAGAGCGACGGCACCCACCTCGAGTTGCCTCTCGCCGGCACGATCGTGACCAACATCGACGTCGATCACCTCGATTACTACGGGACCTTGGACGCCATCTGCGCCAGCTTCGACACGTACCTCGCGCAGGTCGATGGTCCAAAGGTGGTGTGCTTCGACGATCCGGTGTGTCGCGAACTCGCAGCACGCCATGGTGCGGTCACCTACGGAACCGGCGATGGCGCACGGGTGCGCGCGATCGATATCGCCGCCAGCGCGGGTGTCTCGCACTTCGGTGTTGTCCGCAATGGCGTTGCGCTGGGGAAGGTCGAGCTTCCCTTACGCGGCATCCACAACGTGCGCAACGCAGTGGGCGCGATCGCCCTGGCGATGGAGATCGGTGTCAGCTTCGACGATGCCGCAGCGGCGCTGGCCCGCTTCGGCGGTGTGGCCCGCCGCTTCGATATCCGCGGCGTCTCCGGCGGGGCCACCCTCGTCGACGACTACGCCCATCTTCCCGCCGAAATCGCCGCCGTCCTGGCGGCAGCGACGTCGAGCGGTGACGGCTGGCAGCGCGTGGTGGCGGTGTTCCAACCGAACCGCTACAACCGCATGTCGGTGATGTCGCCCGCCTACGCCGATGCATTCGTCGACGCTGATCTCGTGGTGATCACCGACATTTACGCAAGTGGGACCGAGCCGATTCCCGGGGTCACCGGCAAGCTCGTGGTCAACGCGATACTCGACAACCATCCCGCTGCTCAGGTGGCGTGGCTGCCGCG
>JANOKQ010000713.1:0-4251 GCA_031419375.1 Acidimicrobiaceae bacterium | reverse complement strand
CTCTCACATGGGAGTCGGTAGCTCAGGCAAGAGTCCGCCAGCGGGAGGTCGCTCTCAAAGATGTCCTTGTGCCTGCGACGGTAGTTGCCCTCGATGACGACCTCATCGCGGCGATTCCTCGAATCGTGGCAGCTGGCTTTGTCCTCGTTCGTGACGCCGAGAACAAGATCAGTGGCCTGGTGACGACATCTGACCTCAGTATCCTGTTCGCTGACCTTGCGTCGCCATTCCTCATGCTTGAGGAGATCGAGCGGCGTCTGCGACGAATCAACAGTCGGGCACTCTCAGCCGACGAACTTGCTGCGGCGCGCGTTCCGGGCGACGATGCACGTGAAGTCACCGGGGCGTCCGACCTTACGCTCGGTGAACACGAACGGCTGATGGAGAACCCCGCAACCTGGGATCGCTACGGCTGGGATCTCGACCGCGCCGAATTCATCAAGGCGTTGTCGGCGGTTCGGACGATTCGAAACGACGTCATGCACTTCAACGCTGACCCGCTGACCCTCGACCAAGTTGCTGAGCTCTCGGTGTTCTTGAAATGGATTCGGAGTCTTGACTCGGCTGCAAGCACCTGAGTAAGTGACGAACGGCCCCAGCGCACAGGTCGCAAGTCGCGTCGTGCAGGCCGATGGCAACACGGCCGTACCGGTCACGCCGAGTGTTCGCCATTGCGGCGGGGTTACGGTCTGGGATGTAGCGAGTGGCGGTCGAATGGGGTTCGTCACCGGCGAGGACGCGACCGAGGTCGCCAACCCACCAACAGACTGCGTCCAGAACTGCCAGGCGCAGAACCGCGTTCGCGGGCGCCTTGCCAACCTCGGGTTCCCCTTCCCCGCACCAGCCGGCAGCGGATTGACACCTTCAGTCTCGGCGCTGGCCCTTGCGCCGCTGACCGCCTGATGATAAGATTGACGCGTCCAGGTGAGGGCGGAACCACAAGCAGTTCGAGTCGGGAGACGACGGATGCACAATCGTGGAGTACGCGCAGGGTTGGCAGCGGTATCGGTCCTGTTGTCGGTCGCCGTGGTGACTGTGGCCTTGAACGGGACCGCCGAGGCGACTGTGACGGTGTCTCGTGCCGAAGTCAGTGGCACCAGACTGCGAATCGAGGGCAGCGCGGCCGCACAGCGTTCGATCACGGTCGACGGAGTTGCGATGGCGACGAGCGGCAGTACCGGCAGCTTCAAGATCGACCGCTCGGGCTACACCAGTCCAGTTGACTGCACGGTCGATGTCAGCGACGGCACCGGAGCACCGACGAACACTCGCCTGGTCGGCTGCACGCCGCCGCCGCCGCCTCCGACCACCATTGCGCCCGCGCCCACCACCACAGTTTCTCCGCCGACCACGGCATCGATCGCGGCGGTGTCGGTCGGCTCGGCCAGCGTGCAAGGCGGGGCGACCGTCGCCGGAACAGTGACGCTGACCGCCGTTGCACCCGCTGGTGGAGCAGCGATCGCCCTGTCGAGCAACAACACCGCTGCTGTCACCGTCGCCTCGACAATGACGGTGCCAGCAGGCGTCGACAGCTTCGTCACGTTCATCACGACCAACCCGGTGACGACGACCCAAACAGCGGTCATCTCGGCGACGTACAACGGCGTGACCCGCACTGTGGGTCTGACCGTGACACCCCCGCCGGTTGTGCCCACCCCCACGCTGGATCTCGTTTTTCTTAATCCGGCGGTCGTTCAAACCGGCACAACATCCACGTCCGCAACGATCTACTTCTCTGGCTCGACGCCAGCCGGTGGGGCCTTCGTGTCACTGGCCAGTAGCGATGTCTCCAAAGCCACCGTGCCAACCTCGATCACGGTGCCAGGGTTCAGCGGTGCCGGCGCGTTTCCTGTGTCGATCAACGTTGCCGCATCCGGGACGGTAACCATCTCGGCAACCTACAACGGCGTGACCCAATCAGCGGTGCTGACCATCTCGGCCACGACACTGTTCCGCATCATCACCGGATCGCCGCTACCGAACGCCCGAGTGGGCGAGAACTACGCCGGGTTCATCGAAGCCTGTTGCGGACAAGGCACCCCGTACACCTGGTCGCTCGTCAGTGGCACAGTGCCCGACGGCCTCGAATTCGCAGGCGACGACCTACGCTGGTCGCGCACCACAGGCGTGACCGGGGTGGCCACACGCCTGCAGACCACCACGTTCACTGTGCGAGCAGAAGACGGCACCGGCAACACCGCAACGAAGACCTTCACCCTGACCGTCGACCCAGCCGCCCCACTCGTGATCACGAACCAGAGCGACCAATTGCCGAGCGGTCGAGTCGGTGTGTGCTACGAAACAGGCGTGTTTCCAGGCGGCGGGGTGCCCCCATACTCATGGACACGCGTCGCCGGCACACTGCCACCCGGACTGACTGTCCAGGCGTCACCTGGTCGAGTCCGCGGCACGCCCACCACAGCGGGAACGTTCACCTTCACGCTCCGAGTCAACGACAGTGGCGGCCAGTCCGCCACCAGACAGTTCAACATCACCATCACGCCCTGAACCAGACACGGGGCGGGTCGCCTACGCGGCACGCTCAGCGATGACGCCACCCACCCCGGCCACCGAGTCGACGATTACCTGTATTCACACCCCGACATCTCGACCCCCGCCGCCCACGGGTCGTTGTCAGGGGGACTTCGGCACCGACTGACGCAGTGACCTCGACCCAGACCGCTTCTGCGACGTCGTTCCGTCCGGGGGCAACGAGCACTCGCCGCTACCGGCTCAGACACGCACGCGCCGCCCGAGCCATGCTCAGATCCTCGCGGGCGGTGACGACCACGCACGCGGCGCCCCCATCGTCGGCGGAGATGGTGCTGTCGCCCGTCGAACGGTCGTTGGCGGCGTCGTCGACCGTCACGCCGAGATGGGCCAATCCCAGGCACGTTCGCCGCCGGACCTCGGGGCTGTGCTCGCCGACCCCACCGGTGAAGGCGAGGACATCGATGCCGTTCATGGCGGCTGCCATCGAGCCGATCTCGCTGCGGAGACGGTGGACGTAGACGTCGAGGGCAGCGACGCAGCCCGCATCACCAGCGCTGACACCCTCGGTGATCAGGCGCATGTCGGCCGTACCCGCCAGCGCAAGCAGCCCCGACTCGTGCTCCAGGGCGTGACGGACCGCGTTCGGCGTGAGGCCTGCGTGTTCGATCAGCCAGAGGACCAAGCCCGGATCGACGGCCCCGCTGCGAGTGGCCATGACGAGTCCGTCCAGCGGCGTGAAGCCCATCGACGTGTCGACGCTGCCCCCGTTGAGGACGGCGCACACCGAGGCCCCCGCACCGAGATGGCAGACGACCACCCTGGTCGCATCCAGTTGACGCCCGGCGATCTCGCACGCTCGTCGGCTGGCCTGGTCGTGCGACAGGCCGTGAAAGCCGTAGCGCCGAGCCCCAAAGCGCGTTCGCCACGAGGCCGGGACTGCGTAGGTCGCCGCCGCCGCCGGCATCGTCGAGTGAAAAGACGTGTCGAAGCAGCCCACCGAAGGTGTCGCGGGCCGCTCCGCGCCGACGGCTGCGATGAGCTGCAATGCGGAGTGCTGATGCAGTGGGGCGAGCGGGGTCAGTCGGCGCAGGGCACCGACGACGTCGGCGTCGATCAGCGTCGCATGCCGGAAGTCGACGCCGCCGTGGACGACGCGGTGGGCGACGATGTCGGCCGTGCCGAAGGAGCGGAGCGAGTCGACGATCTTCGTGACGGAGCCGGCCGTCGGATCGAAGGCGACGTCGGCGGAGCGCAGGACGCTGTTGTCGTTGCCGATCAGGCGCAGCTTGACGGAGGACGATCCGGCGTTGACGGTCAGGACCGTCGGCATCGTCATCAGCGCTCCGTCGCGCTGGGCCACGTCCAGCCGGTGATGGATGGTGGGTCCTCGCCGGTCGCGCGCGTGTGCAGCCGCGCTGTCGCCCGCGCATCCACCATGTCCTGGCGCAGGTGGGCCAGGCGGATGTTGAGGCCGGGGACCCGGTCGATGACATCGATGACGAGGTGGAAACGGTCGAGGTCGTTGAGCATGAGCATGTCGAATGGCGTGGTCGTGGTCCCTTCCTCCTTGTACCCCCGGACGTGGATGTTGTGGTGGTTCGTGCGCCGGTAGGTGAGGCGGTGGATGAGCCACGGGTAGCCGTGGAAGGCGAAGATCACCGGCCTGTCTACAGTGAAGAGCGCGTCGAACTCGTTGTCCGGCAGTCCGTGCGGGTGCTCGCCGGCTGATTGCAGGCGCATCAGGTCGACGACGTTGAC
>JANOKQ010000712.1:0-1801 GCA_031419375.1 Acidimicrobiaceae bacterium | reverse complement strand
CGCACGAAGGACACGAGCCACCCGACTACCCCCGTCGAAGCGCCAGCTTGCACCGACTCGCACCACACCCAACCCATACATGCTCGTCGCCCGGAACCCTCGTCGCCCTGAACCCTCGTCGCCTGAACCCCGGCGCGACCTCCTTCAGCGGTTGCGCTAGCTGAGCGCAGCGGCGATCGCCGCCTGGCCGATGCTGATCCCGCCGTCGTTGGCGGGCACGCGCGTGTGCACCAGCACGTTCAACCCCCGCGCGATCAGGCCGCTCTCGACCACTTCGGTGAGTCGTGCGTTCTGGAACACACCACCGGTGAGCGCGACGGTGTCGATGCCCTCCGCAGCCGCCACCGTGCAGGCGAGCTCGACCGTGGCCCGCCCGAACGCGTCGTGGAATCCGGCCGCGACCCGCGCCCGGTCGATCCCCGCGTGGACATCGTCGACGATCGCACCGATCAGCGGCGCGGGGTCGAGGATCAGCGAAGTCTCATCACCGGTGATCTCGATCAGATCGTCGTAGCGCCGCGCATCTCGGGGTCCGACGGTGGTCGCCCAGGCCTCCAGCTCAATCGCCGCCTGGGCTTCGTAGCTCACCCGTTGGCGACCACCGAGCAACGCTGCGACCGCGTCGAACAGCCGACCGGCGCTGGTGGTGAGCGGTGTGGTGGACCGCTCGGCCAGATCGAGTACGGCACGCACCTTGGCGTCGTCAGGGCCCATACCCGCAACAGGCTGCAGCCGGCGGACCACATTCGCAGCCGCGTCTGGGCCGAGCACCGTACTCACCCACACCGCAGCCATCCGCCATGGTTCGCGGATCGCAGCTGTGCCCCCCGGCATCCGTACCGGCGCCAGGTGGGCGACGCGACGCGCCGACACGAAATCGGCAACCAGCACTTCACCTCCCCAGAGGCTGCCGTCGGGGCCGTAGCCGAGTCCGTCATAGGCGATGCCGAGCACCGGTTCGGTGCGGCCGTGATCGACCATGCACGCGGCCACGTGGGCGTGGTGGTGCTGCACCGCCACCGTCACCAGATCGAGTTCCGCGGCGAACTTGCTTGACACGTACTCGGGGTGCATGTCGTGGGCAACCACGTCGGGCACGACGCCGTACAGGTGCGCGAGATGGTCGACCGCCTGCAGGAACGACCGGTACGTGGCGAGGTGTTCGAGGTCGCCGATGTGATGGCTCGGCACCACCCAATCGTGCTTGGCCACACTCACCGTGCTCTTCAGTTCGGCACCGACCGCAAGTACCTGGTGGGTGGTGCGAAAGGGCAGGCGCAACGGTTCGGGCGCGTAACCGCGCGAGCGTCGCAGCACCTGCACGCGGCGACGCGTGGAACGCACGACCGAGTCGTCGCAGCGGATGTGGATCGGACGATCGTGCAACAGCACGCCATCGACGAGCGGGCCGAGCCGGACGGCCGCGTCGTCGTCGTGATGGGCGATCGGTTCGTCGCTCAGGTTGCCGCTGGTCATCACCAGCGGCCGATCGACGCCGCCGAGGAGCAGGTGATGCAGCGGGCTGTAGGCCAACATCACCCCGATCTCGGGCAGCCCGGGAGCCACACCGTCGGCAATGCCGCTGGCAATTCGGCGGCGGGCGAGCACGATCGGGCGCCGGATAGACGACAACGCGGCGACGGCCCGGTCGTCGAGATGGCACACCCGATGTGCCGCCTCGAGCGAGGGGATCATCACGGCGAAGGGCTTGTCGTCGCGTGCCTTGCGGCGGCGCAGCTCGGCGACCGCGGCCGCGTTGGTGGCGTCGGCGACGAGGTGGTAGCCGCCGATGCCTTTCATC
>JANOKQ010000711.1:0-2924 GCA_031419375.1 Acidimicrobiaceae bacterium | reverse complement strand
CATCGCAATCGGCCTCCGCCGCCACACCGCCGACCGACTCGCCGAACAAATCAACAACCTCCTCAACCCGCCACCCTGACAACAACAAACCCCTTGACATCTATAGGAGCTTCAGAGTTGCGCAGGTTGGTCGGAGGTCGTCACCGACCGGCGCGTCAGGCGTACATGCTCAGGTGGTGGTCGGCCAGCTCGACCAGGTCGATCACGCGCCGGTCGAGGTGCGCCATGTCGATGTCGGCGTTGGCCATCTGGGCGGTCTCGTAGCGCTTCTTCACGCCCTCGGCGAGCACCGCCATCCGCCAGTGCTGGAAACCCCGGTAGTAGTCGACCGCCGACACATCGAAACCGGTGCGCGTCGCGTACCGCTCGATCACGTCGGCCCGTGAGCCGAAGTTACCGGTGACCGTCGGCGGCCTCTCGATGAAGATCAGCGGCGTCGGGTCGTCCGGCTCGTACCAGTTGTTGAGGATGAAGCCGAGGTCGGCAAGCGCGTCGCCGAGCGTCCACAGTTCCCAATCGAGCACCGCCGCGAGCGTGCCGTCGGTTGCGACCATCACGTTGCCGAGCCGGTAGTCGCCGTGCACGATGCCGGTATACCGCTGCGGTGGCGCCAACCGGGCCAGTCGGTCCGCGAGCGAGTCGACCACGGGCAGTTCGCGGGTCGCGTTGTGCTGCCACATCGCGCGGAAGCGCTTGATCTGGCGAGCCAGGAAGTCCTCGCGCTTGGCGGCGTCGCCAAGGCCGACCGCGTCGATGTCGACCCGGTGCACATCGGCCATCACGTCGACGATCTGCTCTCCGGCCCGGCGACGAGCCGCGACATCGGGCAGGTGTGCGTCGGCTGCGGCCGTGTTGTCCACCACAGCTCCCTCGACGCGCGACATCACGTAGAACGACCCGCCGTTCACGGTCGCGTCATCGCACAGCGCCAGCGCCTGCGGCACGGGCACCGGCGTGCCGGCCAGTGCCGCGATCACGCGGTGCTCGCGCCCCATGTCGTGTGCTCCCCCGCCCGAGTGGCCGAGCGGGCCACGCCGCACGACGTACTCGTGGCCCGCAGCATCGCTCGCGCCATAGGTGAGGTTGGAGTGCCCGCCGGCGATCAGCGAGAACGCCAGCGGCCCGACGCAGCCGTCGACACGGTCGATCATCCACCGGCCGACCGCATCGACGTCGAGCCCGCGCAAGGGTTCGCTCACTCGTGCAACCCCACCGGCACACCGTCTTCCACCAGGTCGTGGTACTCGAGGTGGCCGGTCGCGGTTCGGCCGTCGGCGAGGTGCCACTCGGTCGGCTGCTTCACGATCCGCAGCGTCGTCTCCACACCAGCGGGGCTGGTCTGGCGGTGGCGCAGCGGCAGGTACCCCTGCGGTTCCCCCCTGGCGGTCCACGTCACATCGCCTGCCCGCACGGTCACATCGGTGCACCGCAACTGGTAGTTGGGGGCACCCGCGTAGGTGTTCACCATGTCGAACCCGTCGACCACGCGGAACTCACCATCCGTCAATACGAACCCGCTGCGGCGCTCGGCCGTCGGGCCGACCGACCGGATGAGCATGAACCCGTTGTCGTCGTCAATGCAGCATGTGAGCCACCGCAGGTAGATCTTGGCGTGCCAGTTGCGCGGCCCCCACGAGTGGTCCTTTCCTCCGCGGCCGTCGACCTGGAACACCTCGTCACCGATGCCGACGGTGCCGACCACGTGCGTCATGTGCTGGTAGTGGAAGTCTGCCTGGCCGGGGAGGAAGACCAGGTGGTGTTGGTCCTGGTCCTGCCCCATCGTGGCGGCCATGCCCGCAGTGGTGCAGGTGAGCTCGATCGATGCGTCGGCCTTCGGGCTCCCCGCGAACGCCAGCTTCGGGTTGATGAGCACCCACGGGTCGTCGAACAGCGACATCGAGCCCGTGAACCGCACCACCGACGTGCGCCACGGCTCGACGATCTCCCACGCCTGGCTCCCGGATCGGCCACCGACGGTGAGCCCGTTCGCCGCGATCTCGGCGCGGTCGAACGCGAACGCGGTGCGGCCGTCGGGCAGGAAAACGCACGCCGACATCTCGGCGTACTTCGCGTTGGGGCGGGCACCGATCCGGAACCAGCCGCCGATACGCCGCCCGGCGTCCCAGAAGTCGATGTACCGGCTCTCGTTCCAGTTGATCTGGTCGCCGGGCGTGTGCACGCCCTCGTCGTGTTCGGTGAGTCGGATCCCCATGATGCTCGCTCCCCTTGCTGCCCGGATGCTACTTGAGCTGACGTCGCAGGATCTTGCCGCTCGGATTGCGCGGCAGCGCGGACGTGAACTCGATGATTGCCGGCACCTTGAACCGGGCGAGGCGGGCACCGACCGCAGCCCGCAGCACGTCGGCGTCGGGCGGTGCGTCGGCGTCGGTCGCAACGATCACGGCCTTGACCACCTCACCCCACATCCGGTCGGGCACGCCGACGACGGCGACCTCGCGCACGCCCGGCTGGGCGGCAAGCAGGTGCTCGATCTCGATCGGGTAGATGTTCTCGCCGCCGCGGATGATGCGATCGTTGAGGCGGCCGTGCAGCGTGACGTAGCCCTCGTCGCTGATGATCCCGAGGTCGCCGGTGCGGCGCCAGCCGTCGGGGTCGACCTGGAACATGTGCGGTGCCCGCATGGCGATCTCGCCGATGCCCTCGTCGTCGGGCCGCTCGATCCGCAGCTCGGCACCGCGGATCGAGCGTCCGACCGACAGCAGCAGATCGGGCCGGTCGGTGGCGGCACGCACATGGTCCTCATGGCTGAGGTACGCGATCGGGCTCGCCTCGGTCTGACCGAAGATCTGCAACAGCCGTGTCTCAGGCAACGCCTTGAGCGTCGCCCGCAGCGTCTCGGGGTGGATCGGCATCGCGCCATACTGCAGCACCTTCGGTGCCGCGTCGCCGAGCGCGCCCTCGGC
>JANOKQ010000710.1:0-1608 GCA_031419375.1 Acidimicrobiaceae bacterium | reverse complement strand
CGTTGCCGTCCCGGCCGGGATGTAGCCATGCCGGCCGACCCATCCGCGATCGCCACGTGGGCGAACCTGGTCACCGTCGGCCGGGTGATGATCGCCCCGCTGATGTTTTGGATGATCCCGCAAGACGCAGGCGGTGCATGGGCGGCGTTCGCGATGTGGTTCGTGCTGTGTTCCAGCGATGGCGTCGATGGCTTCCTTGCCAGGCGCACCGGCATTACCAACCTCGGTACGTTCCTCGACCCGCTGGCCGACAAGGTGCTGGTCCTCGGGGCGATGTTCACCCTGGTCAGCCGGAATGTGTTCTGGCTGGTGCCGGTGGTCATCATCGCGGCCCGTGAAATTGGGATCAGCCTGTACCGCACGTTCGTTGGGGCCAAGGGCGTCAGCGTGCCGGCTAGCAAGATCGCCAAGTGGAAGACCGTCACCCAACAATTTTCGGTTGGATTCGCCATCGCTCCACTCACCGCGCTCGACGCGACGTGGTTGTGGAAGGGCCTGTTGTGGATCTCGGTGGCGCTCGCACTCATCAGCGGCGGCCAGTACATGTGGCGGGCTCACGCTGGCAAGCGCGCCGATGTGCTTGCCCGGGTTGGCTGAACGATGCGCTGTGATGTCGTGGCGATCGGTACCGAATTACTGCTCGGCCAGATCGTCGACACCAACTCCGCATACATCGGCGAACATCTCGCACTGAACGGGATCGATTCGCTGGTACAGGTAAAGGTGGGTGACAACCTCGACCGAATCGTCGCCGTGTTGCGTTCGGTGTTGGCCGATGCCGATGCAGTGATCGTCTGCGGTGGGCTCGGGCCGACCCACGACGACCTCACCCGTGAAGCGATTGCCGAGGTGATGGGCGTGCATCTGGAGCATCACGAAGATGTGGCCGAGGTGATCCGCTCGATGTTCGCGGCACGCAACCGCCCAATGGCTGCCAACAACCTGCGCCAGGCCCTTGTCCCGGGGTTCGCAGAGATCATCCCGCAGACCCGCGGCACCGCTCCGGGGCTGATCTGTCCCGTCGTGCTCGACGACTTGCCCGACGGCTTGATCGAGGCTGCCGACAAAGTGATCTATGCGGTGCCGGGTGTCCCGCACGAGATGAAGGACATGCTCGAGCGAGCAGTCCTGCCCGACCTGCGCCGGCGCGCCGGGCAGGCATCAGCCATCGTCAGCCGCACGTTGTGCACATGGGGCGAGAGCGAGAGCGGCCTCAACGAACGCCTCGATCCGGTCATCGACTTGCTCGATCCGGTGGGCAATCCCACGCTGGCGTTTCTCGCCAGCGGATGGGAAGGGATCAAGGTCCGCCTCACCGCAAAAGCCGACACCGCCGAAGCCGCGGCGTTGTTGCTGGCACCGGTCGAACAACGGGTGCGTGACATCGTCGGCGACCAAGTGTTCGGTACCGACGACGACACGATGGAGTCGGTCGTGCTGCAACAGCTGCGCGCCAGGGGTTGGACGCTCGGTCTGGCCGAATCGGTCACCGGCGGATTGGTCGCCGGCCGGATCACCAACGTGGCCGGCGCCAGCGAGGTGTTCCGCGGTGCAATCGTCAGCTATGCCAGCGATGTGAAGTTCGAAGTGCTCGGGGTCGACCCGGGC
>JANOKQ010000709.1:0-2722 GCA_031419375.1 Acidimicrobiaceae bacterium | reverse complement strand
GCCGCCGATGGCTCGGTGGCGGTGATGTTGAGCGCGACCGCCTCACAACTGCCGCTGACGCCGCCCCGTCCGGTCACCTGCAACTCGATCGTTTCGCCCGGCCCGACGGTACCCGGGCGGGCACCCGTGCCGTCACGCGTGTCGAGCAACCGCGTCGGCGCAAGTGGCTGCAGGCCGACATCGCTCGACGGCAGGAAGTACCCAACCACGTCACCGATGAGATGGACACTGCCCGAGTTGTTGAACATCTCGACCGAGCCGTTCAACCCCACCCGGGCCACAACCAGGTTGGGCACCGCAGATCCCGGAACCGGGTTGAGGTTGCTGGCCAGCGGCCGCGCCTCACCCGATGGCCACACCGTCACGAACGTGCTGGCGGTCGCATCGACCGAGGTGAGGTTCATCGCCACAGCGACCGCGTCGGTCGGGATCGCAAACCGACCGGCGAGCGTGAACGACCAGGTCTCCTGCGGCCCGATCGGCGTCGCTCGACCTCCGGTTCCGTCACGGGTGTCGAACACGCGCAGGGGTGCAATCGACACGAATCCGCTGGCGGACGCGGGCGGCAGCACGATCACTGGGCCGGTTCCCCCAGTTGTCGGGGATGCGCTGAACAGCCGCAGGTCTTCGAATCCGCCGTTGAGGATGGTGCTGGCGCCGCCGCCCATCCACCCGTCGATCACCGAGCCGATCACGTTGCGGAAATCGAGGTGATGCTCGAGCCGGTCCCATTGCCCGAGCCCGGCCAGTGATGGCTGCTGGCCGTACAGGCCGCCGTTCACCCGCGTGCCGATCACGAACATGTCGCTCGCCGTGCCGTGATCGGTGCCACCGGATGCGTTGGAAAACGACGTCCGCCCGAACTCCGACATCGTCATGATCGTCACCCGGTCGCGGAACTGCGGTGAGATCGTGGCGTAGAACGCCTGGATCGCAGCATCGAGATCGGCCATCCGATTGGGATGCCCGGCGAGTTGGTCGTCGTGGTTGTCGAACCCGCCGAGACCGACATCGATCACCCGCAGGCCAACGTTGGCATTCACCAGCCGGGCCGCGATTGTCATCTTGCGGGTCAACTCGGTCTCGGGCAACGCCTGGATGAACACCGGCGCAACGTCGCGGGCCACGTTGAGGTGCGTGCGTAGCGTCGAAGCAAACATGTCGTGCCACTGGCCACGCCCACCGGAGGTGTTCGACATCGCCTGCAACCCGTTGTGCATGCGCAGGTCGTGCGGCTGGGTCTCGACGCCGAACATGTCGCCGTACGGCGAGATCGCGACCGCTCGCCTGGTCGACCCGATCAGGTGCAATGGCACCGACGCGTCGATCGTCGCGACACCGAGCTCGGCCTGAGCCGGGGTCAGCCCATCGAGCCAACGACCGATCCATCCGTTCGTGGCGGCACCGACGCCGAAGCGGGCGTTCATCCAGATCGCCATCGACGTGAAGTGCGACAGGTTCGGATCGGGGTAGCCGACCCCTTGCACGATCGCCATCTGACCAGCGCCGTACAGCGAGCGCAGGTACCCGAGGTTGGGGTGCAGACCGATCCGGTCGTTGATCGCCAGCACCTGGCTGGGAGCGACGGCGATGTTGGAACGCTGCGAGTAGTACGAGCCGTTGGTGTACGGAACCACGGTGTTGAGGCCGTCGTTGCCGCCGTACAGCATGATCGTGATCAGAATGCTCTCGTTGGCGGCGATCGGCGTAGCGGCAAATGCATCGCGTACATCACCAGGGATCATCGATTGGCCGAGTGTGCCTACGGCCGCACCGCCGATCACGCCGAGGCCGAGGGCCTGCAGGAACCCACGCCGGGTCCAGCCGCCAGGGCCAACCAGGTCGGGCCCGGCGTCGGGCATCGACAGCAGTGCCAACGCGTCGGTGGTGGAGATGTCGAGGTCGTTCATCAGCCCATGTGCATTTCTGGCGCAAGCATCGCCATCGTCAACAAATCGGTCGGTGCCCACCAGCTCGGCCACGACTGCGCGCCGCGCTCGGCGGTGTGGGCGGCAATCAGCGCCGAGCGTGTCGCGTCCGACAGCGGCGAGATCGCGAAGTAGTCGGCCACGTAGTCGACCGCGGCGGACACGCTCATGGCGTGGAGGTTGGAGAAGCCGTCGTTCTGGCGCAAATGGTGAGCGACATCGCGCGCGGCGCTCGCCCGAGCGCTCACCGCTCCGGTGCTGAGCCAGTACGCGTTGTGCTTCCAACCGGACACGTTGGGAGGGCCGAACAGCGCCTGGCCCATGCGCGGCCCATGCCAGAACGCGCCGATCGCTTCTGGGTTGAGCCCGGTGTGATAACTGAGCGCGACTAGCCATTCGGTCGGCGTGCGCACCAGTCCTTGTATGGCCGCGGTGGTGTAGAACTCGTCGCGCAGAAGCAAGGCGCGCATCAGCGGCTGGAGCTCGAAGTTGGCGGTGATGAACACCTCGGCCAGTTCGTTGATCACGGTGGTCGGCCCGCCCGGATAGGCGAAGAAGTCCCAAAGCTTCTTGGTGATGTAGCGAGCGGCGATGCGGCGCTTGTCGACGTTGTCGCGCAGGATCTCGTCGATGGTGTCGGGCCCGTTCCAGTCCCTCCAGGTTCCAAAGAACCTTTTCTGGCCGCCGTCGTGGCGGTCGGGGAAGAACTGGTACGTGTACTCCGGCCAGTCGGCGTTGTGTCCCGTCCAGGCACGAGCCACCGCTTCGACGTCGGCCTCGGTGTAGTTGCCGAC
>JANOKQ010000708.1:0-2564 GCA_031419375.1 Acidimicrobiaceae bacterium | reverse complement strand
GCCGATCACCTCGTAGCCGGCCGCGGCGAACGCCCGGAGCTGCGGGCCGAGCAGCCCGTCGATGCTCATGTCGGTGGTGGTGAGATGAACGAGGCGTGGCACGCCCGCTCGCTTCGGTGGCAGGCCCGCTCGCTGCGGTGGTAAGTCGGTCATCTGGTGGCGCCGCGGTACTTCACCCTGGCGACGAGGGCGCGCAGTTCGCCTTCGAGGCGGAGCCCGCCGCCGGCCTTTGCGGCGAAGAACTCGTATCCGTCGCTGCGTTGCACGGGCGTTCGCGAGATGCGATGCAGGTCGGTGCGGCCGGGACGGTTGACCCTACTGAACGCCAACGCGGCGGAAGCGAACCGGCGACGAACGGCGATCTCCGCCTCGGCCGAGCCGGGCAACGCCTTGGGATAGGCGAAGTGGGTCGGGGCGTGGCCGATGTTGGTGCCGATGAGTTCGACCGAGCGGTCGAGGTCGTCGGCGATCGCGGCCCCCTCCAGCCGGTCGAGCAGCCAGTGGGCGTGGGTATGCGAGCCGATGGTGATCAGCCCGGTGCCGACTGCGTCGCGCAGCGCAGCCCACGTGGCGGGCGGCGCTCCCCACGGGAACTCGGTCTGGGTGTCGACGAACTTGGTGGCCACGTACAGCGTGGCCGACAGCCCGTGGCGCATCAACGCGGGTACTGCGTGCTCGGTGAAATCCGCCGTGCCGTCGTCGAAGGTGATCACAACGTGGGGACCGGCTTCATGCCCCGCGTCGAACGCTGCGCTGGGGCTGGCGGCGAGGGCGGTGATTGCCTGGTCGAGCGTGACGACCGAGCAGTGCTCGGCCAGGTGGGCGAGGTGCCGCTCGAAGGCGGCCATCGGCAGGTCGACCTGGCTGTCGCTTCCGCCGCCGATGCGGTGATAGATCAGCACCGTCACGCCCGTCGCTCTGGCGAACACGACATCGGTTGCCTTGCTCACCCGTTTCACCAACGTGCGCGGGTCCATTGTGTCAGCCGATGGCCATGGCGAGGCGGCGGGTGAGGTCGTCGATCTGGGCGAATGTGACGTTCCAGATGCGCGAATCGAGCCCGGTCGGGTCGGCGATCTCGCCGATGGTGCGGTCGTCGAGGTAGTCGATTCCCGTTGGTCGCCCCTCGTTGAGCAGTGCCCGCCACTCGACGATGGGAGCGCCGAGCCGACCGCCGCACATCTGGGCGCGCTCGACGAGCTCGGTGAGTGTGAACGTCGATGCCAGCGCGTCCGGCCAATGGCCGGCAACGTCGACGACATGTTGCTGTTCGGCGGTGACAATGAGGTCGGCCGATTCCACGATTTGCTGATCGAGCGGCGCGCCCTGATGACCGCTGACGTCGATGCCGTAGTTGGCGAGCAACTTGACGGTTTCGCGTGTTGGCGCTCCACCGTCGGCCCGTGTTCCGGCGCTCGCCACTCGGGCGGCAACCCCGAGATCGGCCAGGTGGCGCTGCAACAGAGCGGCCATCATCACCGAGCGGGTGCGGTTGAAGGTGCACACGCACAGCACCGTGATGTCATCGCTCAATGCGGCGTTCTCCTGATCTCGTCGCCGAAGATGGCAGCGCCGAGAATTCTACTTGCCACGGATTGGACGGGTCGACGATGTGCGACACGGTGACGGGTGGCCGTTCTTGGCGGCTGGTTCAGGCGGAGCGGGGTTGGTGGAGCGGCTGGTTGTCGAGAAATCCCCCGCCACGGTGGCTTTCTCGACAGGTGGCAGCTCGTGTCCCGCCGTCGTCGTGCGTGCGGTGCTCCCGAACGACACGGCCGCATCGTTGTTGTTGTCGATGATCGGAGTGACCCACGTAGATGTACGCTTTTCCTCGTGCGTACGACCATTCGCTTCACCGAGTTGCGCTGGGTCAACCCAGTCGCTCCCCGCCCCTGAGTCGAGTTATGTCGAAGCGTCCCGCTGAGGTGCTGATGCGGGTAGCGGTCGGCTTGCTGGTCGGCGGAGCGGTCGGCGCGGTTGTGGTGTGGCGCAGTTGGGATGCATCGGCTCTTGGGCAAAACCGTTGGGCCGCCGCCGTTGCCGTCGGCGTGATGGCCTGGGTTGCAGCGGTGATCCCGTTTGTCCAACGGCTATTGCCCGCCCCGGGGCACCTTCCGGCGCTGCTCGGCGCGGTCATGTTTGCGATCTACGGCTGCGTGCCCGAGACCGGGCAGATCCCACCCGTCGCTGCTGCGGTGGCGTTGCTGACCGTGGTCGAGCTCGGCACTCACCAGCGTCTGCCGGCACTCTTGTTGACAGGGGCCGCCGGCCTGGTGATGTGGTCAGGGATGTTCGGAGCCACGGGCCGCAAGAGCGCGCTGGTCGGAACGCTGTTCGCCTTCTGGCCATTCGTGCTCGTCGCCGCAGTGTTCGCGAGTACGTCGGCGCGGTCGCTGCACACGTCGAACGCAGGGTTCGACGCACCGCACGGATCGATTCCAGCTATTGCTGTCGCCGTGGTGGGCTCGCTCGCAGCGATCGCGGTGGCGCGCACCGGGGCGTTGCAGCCGACCATCGGGCCGGCGTTGCGGGCAGTCGCAGTAGCAGCGCCGGTGAGTGCGTCG
>JANOKQ010000707.1:0-3241 GCA_031419375.1 Acidimicrobiaceae bacterium | reverse complement strand
GCCGTGTTTGCGCCACCACCTGATGTGGTGGGCATCGCAGTAGCTTCCGGGCCGGTCGCATCCGGGGTGCCGACATCCGCCGTCGCGGGCGAGCACGGCACGCCATAGCGGGGTGGGGACGGTGCGAATCTTGCGTCCGTAATCGAGTACCACGAACCCGGAGCGCAGCACCCGTTGCAGGGTGCAATCACACAGGTACGCCTCGGTCGCCCAGTCCGGTAGCAACTGCCCGTCGACCGTGAACCCACGCGCCGTAAACATCGCCTCCGGCTGACCCGGCTGGTGCGCTTGGCCCAACCCGCCTGGTTCGCTCGAGTCGGCCGGTTGGTCTGGCCCGCCCGACTGGTGTGACTGGCCCGGCTGGTGCGGGTTGGCCGGTTGGTCTGGGCCGTCTGGGGTGAGGTCGAGGTTGTCGACTTGGAGGTTCATGGTCACATCGGGGCGGTTGCGGGGTGATCCGGCACCGGTGTGGTTGGCGTTGAAGAACGACATGATCTCCACGACCGCGTCTGCGTTACGGGTGGTCGGGGTCCTGGCATCACCGGCACCGTTCGGGCGACGCGCGGTTCGTAATGCTTGTTCCAGTTCGGCGGCACCGACAGGATCGAACACGAACCCACCGATCACGGTGCCGTCACCGGCACGCGCTGACCTCCATGACCGTGACGGCACCATCGGTTCTGGCATCTCCACAATTGCTTCCGCATATTCCCGCCATGTCTGACACGCCGTCTCGGTCGCAGCAACTGGCAAATCGCGAACGGTGTCGATCACATCGAGTTGTCGTTCATGGAACAACGCGGCGATCGGGGCGGTGACCATGGTGCGCACTGCGGCGACTTGGCCGGCTGACAACATTCCGGTCACGGCTGCTTCACCGATGATGTCGTTGGCGACCAGGAATCTTCCTTCGCGGAGCAACCGGTTCGCGTCGCAGCGACTCATCCGACACTGATCGCGCAACCAGGAACCCATCGAGACGTGACCGTCGCGGGCCCACTCCCCGCGCTCGGCGAGTCGTGCCGCGGTGATCGCTAACACGGCGTGGCGACGTTCATGCGCGGCGATCAGATCGGCGAAATCTTCGAGCGGTACAAGATCGCCGTGAAGGTCATCACCGTCTACCGCCATACATATCATCGTACAAGTGTTCGTCGTCCTTGCGGCCGATGTTTCCTATATTGCATATAGCTTTCAGAGATACCACGGGCCTGCGCATCACCATCACAGATGCGTTGCGACCACGACGCGCCACCATCCGCCTGACGAGACAACACCCCGGTCGCGGGTCCGGCCCACCTCATCCGGCCCGCCTCATCCGGCCCGCCTCATCCAGAGGGCCACTGGCGGATGCGAACGATGCGTCCAGGATCGTCCTTGTGCCCGGATCGCACCGTTTCGTCGGCGCTCCATGGGCCGGTGCTGGGCGCGGCGACGGCTGCGGGTTCGTCGGGCGCAGCGGCGGGTTCGGCCGCCGGCGCGGTCTTCTTGCGACGCCCTGGCTGTGGCCGAGCGTCCTCGGGTGCAGCGTCGGGCCGGGCGACAACGAAGCGGGGCTGCTCGGTGACCGGCGGGCCCGCTGGCAACCGCCTGCCGGTTTCCATCGGGGCGACGATCGACAGGTCGAGTGACGGCTTCAGTTCGCCACCGAGAGCCGACCACACCTCGGAGATCTGCTTCTCCTGACCGATCGGGATCGCCACCGACGAGATCACGACTCGCCCAGCATCACGCAACGAACCGACGAGCAGATCAGGTGGCAGGTAATCCTGCTGGAGGAAGCACGCCAGCAGGTCCGACAGCAGGCGGTGCTCGTCCTCGGGTCGCTGGGTCCACGCGGTCATCAGGTAGGTCAATCGGAACTGGCGTGACGGCTGGCGTCGCTCGATCACCTTGCCAGCGTCGTCGCGCACGAGTTCGAAGAACACCTGTCGGCGCGTCACGTCCTCACGGATGTCGTAGAGGTACACGCTGATCGTGGGATTGGTGCGCTTGGCCGCCCACTCGCGCGTCGGTGCCTCGAAGCTGATCTCCACCGACGAGCCGTTTACGACCTCGCGCGTGATCAGCGATCGAAGCGTCTCGTCGACTTCGTGGATCATGACGCGGTCAGATCAGCCCGGACTTCACCGCGTAGGCGACGGCATGGCTTCGGTTACGGAGGTTGAGCCGTGCGGTGACGTCATGGATGATGTTCTTGATCGTCCGCTCCGAGTACGCCAACGTGTGGGCGATCGCCGCCGTGTCCTGACCGTCGGCAAGCATCTTCAACACGTCGACCTCGCGGTTCGACAACCCGGCCGGGCCGATGCCGCGTGGGGCCAGGACCTCTCGCTGCAACCGGCCGAATTGCGTCATCAGGCGTCCGAGCAGATCAGGGGCCAACGTGCCGTCGCCGCCGGCGGCAGCGATGACCGCAGCGCACACCCGCTCCGAGGTGGCTTCACGGCGACGCAACACGCCACACGCGCCGAGCTCGACAGCGACCATCAAGCTGGTGTCGTCAAGCGTGCCGACCACCAGCACCACCCGCGGGCACCCGTTTCGCTGGATCGCCCGGATCGTTCGGCAGGCAGCGTCGTCCACGGAGTCGACGATCACCACGGCGACCTCGGCATCATCGATCATCGTCTCGTCACACACGGCGACGTCGGGCTGGCCGCGCAGCTGTGTCTGCATGCCCGCTTGCGAGATGGCGTCATCGCTGAACACGAAGACTCGAATCTTGGATCCCATCATCACCCCTGACTGAGAGCCGATTCACATTCCGGCCACCGGAAGTCTCCACGTCCGGCGGTTCAGACCGCTCCACAACAACTCCACAACATCTCCACACCGCAGAACCCGCCCCGATGGGTGGGCCACGTTGCCCGTTCGGGCAGTTCGGACCGCCCCGGCCGAGGGGCGGTTTCCTATAGCCCTCGCACGGGCCGCGGCGTAGCGTTGCCTGCATGGGAGCTAGCACCAGCCTGTCAGTTCACGAGCTCATCGTCGTCCCTGGGGCCGACGCACGCACACAGATGCGCGTGCGCAACACCGGCGGAGTCGTGGATCAGTTCGACCTGCAAGTCCTGGGCAACGCGTCCTCCTGGGCGGCCGTTGAGCCACCGTCGAGCTCGCTGTTCCCGGGAGCGGAGCAGACCGTCGAGGTCGTCTTCCGCCCAGTTTTCACTGGCTTCGTTCCTAAGATGAGCTGGCACCCAACCCTGCATGGGCTCTTCGTTGCGGCGGCGCTTGCCGG
>JANOKQ010000706.1:0-5198 GCA_031419375.1 Acidimicrobiaceae bacterium | reverse complement strand
TCCACCGACGTCGGCGCCGTCTCGCAGTCGCGCAGGACGCCGGCAACCGGGCTGAGGAGGTGGGCTGTCTCCACCGTCGCCGGCGAACTGCCACTCAGGAGGGCTGCGGCGTCGCCGGGATCAATACCCCATCCTGCGCAGTGCGCCAGCAGGTCGCCAACCGGTATTAGGTCGCCCCCATGCGTCTCCATGTTCCGCCGCGCCTGAGACTCGAAGTGAGCCACGAGTTCCATGACATGGTTCAGGAGTTGACCGTTGTCGAGCGTGGAGCAGTCGACGGTCTGGTACGCCAAGTTCTGAGCGATGACCTTGGCACGGTCCCGCTCGAACCACTGGTCGACTTCGCTCCGCCACCGCCGTTGTTCCCACGCCAGCGCGGCCGTACGGTTCCGGCGACGCATCTGCGGATGCAGGCGAGCAAACAGCTTCATCATGATCTTCGGCGGCGTCGGCGTCGGCTTCGTTCCCTCACCGATACCAGTGGGCCGGATGTACATGCAGCCATTGACGAACTCGGCCCTGATGCCGGCCAGCGGCAGCCCCCACCTCTCGACGAGCGCTGTGGTGCCTTCTTGGAACGCACGCCGATACGCATCTCGCAGGAAGGGTGACAACGGCCGCAACCCGTGGTGCGTCGTCTCCAACTCCCACAGCCCCTGCGATGGAGGCGCGAACACCACCTCCTCCGCCGATGACGCCGATGACGCCGCTGTCGGCGCCCTGGTCTCCGCTGTCGCTGATGACGTGCTGTTCCTCATGTGCTGGACTTAATCATGTCAGCATCCTGCTGTCAATACGGGAAGCTGCACTTTTGCGCTCCGTGTGACATAATGCACGAGAAGGAGCCGAACCGACAACCATGTCCGCAACCACCTCTCGCCAGTACTCCTCACCGCTTCGCGAGCGGCACGCCCAACAGACACGCGACCTGATCCTGGACGCAGTCACCGAACGACTCGAGTCACATCGCATCGACGAGGTCACAACGCGCGAGATCGCCCAGTCCGCGGGTGTCTCCGAACGCACCGTGTACCGCCACTTCCCCGATCGCAACGCGCTCCTGGCGGGTCTCACCAGCAGGCTGATGCGTTCCCTCGGCGGAGCGCATCCAATGGCGTTTCCGATCACCACAATCGACGGCCTCAAAGATGCCGCCGTTCGGCTCATGGCGGGCCTGGAGGAGTTCCACGTTGCGGCCCGGGCCGAAGCCCTGTTCAACGCCGATCCTCGCCGCTACTCCCCCGACACGAGAACGAACTCGGGGCAGTTCGGCGTTGCGGTCGCCACACTCGCGCCTGAGCTCGACGAGCGCGAGCTCCTCCGCCTGACCGCGGTGATCCGCTGCCTGCTGTCGGCACAAGCATGGCTAAGGATGCGCGAGGAGTTCGGCGTTGCCGGAGGCGAATCGGGCCCCATGGTCGCCTGGGTCATCGAGGCCATCGTCAACGAGATCCGCCGCGGGAACCCGCCACCGCCCGTTCCGTGAGGCGGTGTTCGGTCGGGTCGGCCGCAGAAAGCCGAGCTGCCCGATCTATGGTCACGGCATGCCTGCCGACTCGGTGCCTTCCACACAACCCGGCATCGAACCCGGCCACTACGCGGGTGCGGTGCCCCCTGAACGCGAGTACCGCATCGACACCGGCGGCCTGCAGATCGCCGTGCATGAATGGGGTGACGCAGCCGCCGAACCGCTCTTCCTGGTGCACGGCGGGTTCGACTTCGCCCGCACCTACGACGTGTTCGCCCCCAAACTGGCCACCGCCGGGTGGCGGGTCGTGGCCTGGGATCAGCGCGGACACGGCGACAGCGACCACGCCGCGTTGTACTCATGGGACGGCGACGTGCGCGACGCCATGGCCGTGATGGACGCCGTCAGCCAACGACCGGCACCCGTCGTCGGCCACAGCAAGGGCGGCTCGCTCATGGTGCAGTTGGCCGACGCCCAGCCATTCCGCTTCTCGCATCTCGTCAACCTCGATGGCATCCCCTACAAACGACGCATACCCGATGTGTCCGAACATGAACGCACCCGCATGGCCGCCAGCGAGATCACGGGCTGGCTCGATCATCGCCGCTCCACCGCAACCTCGCAGCGCAGACCCGGCACGATCGACGAACTCGCCCGCCGGCGCGGGCGAATGAACCCTCGGCTGTCGGTGGAGTGGTTGCGCCACCTGGTGACCGTCGGCGGGTTCGAACGTGACGATGGGTGGCGCTGGAAGATCGACGCATCGATGCGCTTCGGCGGCTTCGGACCATGGCGGCCGGAGTGGACGATCACTCGCCTGCCCGGGCTGTCGATGCCGTTCCTCGGCGTGCTCGGCGGCGAGCAGGAGGAGATGGGCTGGGGCACCCCGCCCGATCAAGTGCGTCCATACTTCCCGCCGGGCGGTCGCTGCGAGGTGCTGCCCGACGTCGGCCACTTCGTCCACATCGAACAACCCGATCTGGTCGCGGCGATGGTACTCGAGTTCTTGGACACGCCGCGATGAGCGACCCGACCATCACATGGCTCACCCACTATCAGGTGCGACTCGCACTGCATTGCTTACGCGACGTCAGTGCCGGTGCGGGGCACCCGCTGCTGTTGCTGCACGGGCTCGGCGAGGCGTCGCCCACTTCCGTCCCCGCCTATGCCGCCGACTGGCCCGGAAGCGTGCACGCGCTCGACTTCACCGGTCACGGCCAGTCGACAGTTCCGGCCGGCGGCGGCTACAGCGCCGAGATCCTGCTCGCCGATGCCGACACCGCGCTTGCTGCGTTGGCTGGCGATTCCGGACGGATCACGTTGGTCGGGCGTGGCCTCGGCGGGTATGTCTCGTTGTTGCTGGCCGGGGCTCGGGCAAGCCAGGTTCATGGCGTGGTGATCACCGACGGGCCAGGGCTGGCCGGTGGAGCAGTCGGGCCCACCTCGCAGAGCTTCGTCGCCCTGACGCCCCGCGCCCAGCCACCCGACGCGTATGCGTTGGTCGAGATGTCGCGAGATCTTCGTCCACCCGACTACGCGACCCTGTTCGTGCGACTCGCGCTGGACGGATCAGGTCTCGACGAGCCAGTCGCGGTCGCCGCGATCGTTCGGCCGCCATGGTTGGCTGCGGTCGCCGGCGAGGTCGGTGTTGGCGTGTCGTCGATCCCCGACGCCCTCGCCGCCTACGCGTCGTAGGCGATCGTCCCGGCGAGCCACATGTCACCTTGACGCGCATGAGGATCGGCGCGATCGTAGATCGTCCAAATCGGGCAAAAGGGGGAGCCAAAAGGAGAGGGGAACGACATGTATTTGTTCACACGTCACCGTCGACCGGAACCGTCACAGCTTGCCGCTGCGACCGGGTGGTTCACGGAAGCAATCCATCAAGTACGCGAAGCAACGGGCAAGGATGCGTCGGGGTGGTCGACCGTGCTGTCGCCGTCGGCCGGCACCTGCATCGGTGCTGTCTGGGTGGAGCATCTGGAAGAGCTCGAGCAGATGTTCGACAAGTTGCGCGTCTCGCACGAGTATCAGGAGTTGGTGGCACGCTCAGCAGGGCTGTTCAACGGTCCACTGGACGATTCGGTCGTCCATATCATCCATGGTGATCGGGCACGCACCAAGCCCGAGTACGCGCTGATGCACCGGGCGCTGCCGGCCAACGGAAAGATGCGCGAAGCAATCGCCATCGGGGTGGATGCAGCGCAGATGCACGAGCGGATCACGGGCGTGCCGGTTGCGTTCGGTACCGGGATGAGCGGGCCGTTCGGCGAGTGCCACTGGATCGCCGCCTTCGACACGATCGGCGACCTGGAGCAAGCCGCAACCGCGCTGAACACCAGCGCGGAGTGGCCAGAACTGATCGACCGGATGGGTTCGTTGTTCGCCGACACTTCGGTCGCATCTGCCACGAGCACGATCGCCCGCCGAATGACCTGATCCGCTACCGGGGAGGGCGCGCACCGCCACCTCGCCAGGCAGCGGCCGTCACCACACGGGTAGCGTGATGACGTGCGTGCTCTCCTCGTCGGCGCGGTGGCGTTCGCGGTGATGGAACCGATCACTGCGCTCACCCACCGGTACGTGATGCACGGTGTCGGCATCAGCTTGCATCGCAGCCACCACCGCAATGCGCACCAGGGCGTGATCAGCCGCCGCGAAGCCAACGACGCGTTCCCGGTGATGTTCGCATCGATGGTGATGGTGGCTCTGGCGATTGGGTTCAACGCCAGCGGGTTCGCCGTGCTCGTCCCTGTCGGGGTGGGCGTCACGATGTACGGGGTGTGCTACGCGCTGGTCCACGACGTGTACACGCACCGGCGGGTCCCGCTGTTCGGGGCGGGTCGGACGGTGCCGGGTTTGGAACGCCTTGCTGCGGCACACCGGCTGCACCACAGCGGCAACGCTGCGCCCTATGGCATGCTCGTCCCGATCGCGAGGGGATCACGGCCGTCCCACCGACCGGCCGAGTTGTAGGGCTCGAAGCGGGCAAACAACTCCTCGCCGTACCACCCCTCGGCACGGGTACGGGCTACGACGTCGCGGTGGTGGGCGCCGTTGCGGGCGAACGCCACCACCGACTCCAGGTTGCTCCAGACGCTGAAGGTTCCCAGTCGCCCGAGTGGTGCCTCGCCGATGCCGACCACCGCGAGCAGCCCGGGTGCCGTTTGAAGTTCGGCATCCACCGGCACACCGGCAGTGCGGAACCGCCGCCACGCGCGCGGCGTCACGCGGGCGCGGGTGATGATCGCCACGGGTCCCCCGGAGGAACGAGCCCGCTCGATCGCGCCGAGCACGTCGAACCCGCGCCACGTCCCGTGCCCGCCCACGGCCCGCAATCCCACGTGCCATGCCTCTGCGGCCCCGGGCCATCGCTGCTGCATGGTCGCCATGAACGCATCGTGAGCCGCCTGGTCGGCCCAGACGGCAAAGAGGGCCGTGCGGTGCAGGTCGGCCCCGGGGCCGGTGCTGGCGCCATCACCGGTTCCGAGGAGCCGCCAGAACTTGAGTCCGGGAACTGCAGCGAGCAAGCGGCGATCGAGCCCCAGCCGCGCCATCGCCCGCAACGCGCTGGTGTCGCGTATGAGATGGAACGATGCCATGCCTGCCATGCCTGCCGTGCCTGCCGTGCCTGCCGTGCCTGCCGTGCCTGCCGTGCCTGCCGTGCCTGCCGTGCCTGCCGTGCCTGCCGTGCCTGCCGTGCCTGCCGTGCCTGCCGTGCCTGCCATGC
>JANOKQ010000705.1:0-3955 GCA_031419375.1 Acidimicrobiaceae bacterium | reverse complement strand
CCGGGTCGCCCATCTCCCTCTCACCCACGTCGACCGTGCCATCGCCGTTGGTGCCACCGACGGCTTCGTCACCCTCATCGCGGCACCGCGGCGCGGCACCCGACACCTCGCCGGCGGACGACTCGTCGGCGCGACCGTCGTCGCCCCCACCGGTGGCGAACTGATCCACGAGGCCGTCCTTGCGATGCAGACCAACATGTTCGTCGGGCGCCTCGCCCAGACAACGCACGCCTACCCGACGTGGTCCATGGCCATGCAACAAGCCGCGCTGCAGTTCTTCGGCGAGTCTGCAGGACTGCGAGCCCGACCTGTCAGCACCACTCGGAGGCTCGGGTCGCACTTGTGACCTCGAGCGGACACTTCGTCGCCGGCGACGACCCGAAGCCGTTCGGCGTCGCGCACATGACCCAGACCGAGGCCGAAGCACGGATCGGCGAGTTCCTCCGCGCCGCACCCACGTTGTCCCACATTCCCGTCGACACTCCTGCTGATCGGCTACCTGTTCGCCACGGCGGCTACCCAGTCGACACCGCCTTGATCGATCACAACGTCACCTTCCCGCTGAGGGCGATGCGAGAACTCCACGAGGAAGGCGTCAGCGGCGAACTCGCCGCCGACGCGTATTCGTTCGTGGGAGCGACATCGCAGCTCAAGTTACGCGAGCGGGTCGCGCCACTCTGGGCCGATGAGCTTCGCGCCGCCCAGGTCGACGCAGTGCTGCTCGTCCCGGTTTGACCTGTCTGTCACGTGTCCGTGGGGCACGTCCAGAGAGTGTTCGAAGCGGCAGGGATCCCCACGGTGGGGATCTACATCGCGGCATTCGCCCATGTGCCAGGCCGGATGGGGGTCAGCCGGGCGCTGATCACCGACCATCCGATGGGCCGACCGCTCGGAGCACCCGGCGATGTCATTCGTCAGCGCGACGTGGTCAGAGCGGCCGTCGAACTGCTCGCCAGCACGGCCGGACAAACCATCGTTCCATTCCCGCATCCGTATCGGACAGTCCCCGAGGGCCGCTCCGCCTGATCATCCTCAGCACCGCCACCGGCGAATCTCGCCGACCAATCCGCGCAGCATCCTGTCAGCGTCGTCGACGGCCCCCGACCGGGCAGTGACCAGTGCACCGAACATTGCGGCCTGCACCAACACAGCTCTGGTTGAGCCGGTTCGCGGTTCGATCTCACCGGAGCGCTCGGCGCCTGCGAGTGCGGAGTGCAACGATCGGCGAACCCGCTCGCGGTAGCGCTCAGTCACCTCGCCGATCTCTGCGTCCTCAGCGGCGAACTCGACCATCGTATTCACGATCAGGCATCCCGACGGCTGGGTTTCCGATGAGATGCCGAAGCGCACGCTTTCGACGAACCGTACGACATCGTCGAGTCCGTTCGAGCCGACGGCCAACGCCTCGAGTGCCGAGCCGACGTGGTGCTCGTAACGGTCCATCGCCGCTTGGAACAGACCGCGTTTGCTGCCGTACGCCGCGTACAAGCTCGAGACGTTGATTCCCGTCGCAGCGACAAGCGCATCGAGGCTCGTCGCCTCGTACCCATGCTCCCAGAACACGCCCAACGCCCGCTCGGTGATCGCGTCGACGTCAAAGGACCGCGGCCTCCCGCGACTGCTCCCGACGGTCGGTTTCGGAGAAGTGGTCATATCTGGAATACAGACTACAGAACGACGGGTTCTGAAGTCTGCGTTTCGCAATTGACGTTTCACCTAACGAGGAGACCACCATGAGCCATTCCGAGTACCAGCTCTCACTTCCCGCCCGCACCGAGACCGACGACGACCCCGCTGTCGCGGCCCTCCTCGGCAAGGCCAAGGCCGGCATCGGGATGATCCCGAACATGTACGCCAACATGGCCAACGCCCCCGGCCTGCTCGACACCTATCTGTCCGGCTACGCGGCGTTCCGCTCCGAGTCGGGCCTCACTGCGGCCGAGCAAGAGACCGTGTTCCTCACCATCAGCCGCGCGAACGGTTGCTCCTACTGCGTCACCGCACACTCCACCATCGCCGACATGACCAAGGTGCCTACTGAGATCACCGACGCGCTCCGCAACGGCACCACCGTTCCCGATTCGAAGCTCGACGCGCTCGCGACGTTCACGCTCGCGATGCTCGACACCCGCGGTTTGCCTACCCGCGCCCAGGTCGATGCCTTCCTCGCTGCCGGCTACGCCGAGCAGCAGGTCTTGTACGTCGTGCTCGCGCTCGCTGTCAAGACGATCTCCAACTACAGCAACCACCTGTTCCACACCCCTGTCGACGCCGCCTTCGCTACGCGCACCTGGGAGCACTGAGTTGGAGCACCCATCGTCACGGCCGGGAATCGAAGATCGGGCCAGACGGGTTCACTGTCCTATGGCGCACACTGACCCACAGCTCTCCGAGCCCCCAGCCGGTGGCGGGTAGATCACCGTCTACTGGCGCCCCGGGTGCCCGTTCTGCTCGTCACTTCGAGGTCGACTGCATCGGGCCGGGCTTCCGTTTCGAGAGGTGAACATCTGGGACGACCCGAACGCGGCAGCCTTCGTCCGATCCGTCGCCCGGGGGAACGAAACTGTTCCCACCGTCTCGGTCGGCAAGGTGAACCTTGTCAACCCTTCCGCGCGACGCGTCATCGAGGTCGCAGCGAACGAGACCCCTGCGCTGCTGCCATCTCTGCTGCCGGCGCAGGGGCCTCACCGGCGCCGCTGGTGCCGTCGATACACCGTTGCCGGCCAATGACGTACGGACCGCAGCGCCGCTGGAGCCTCGGGAAGCGCGCGTGACGTCTGCCAGGGAGCTCCCGTGGGCCTCGACCGAGCAGATGCGCGAGGTCGACAGGTTCATGACCGACGATCTTGGCATCGACCTCCCATTGATGATGGAGAATGCCGGCCGCCATCTCGCGCACCTGAGCCGCCTCCGTTATCACGACGGCGACGCGACCGACCGACATGCGGTCGTGCTCGCAGGACCCGGCGGCAACGGTGGAGGCGCGCTGGTCGCAGCGCGACGGTTGCACGGCTGGGGTGCCAACGTCACCGTGGTGGCTGCCGGGCCGACCTGTTTCAGCAGCGTCGCCCGACAACAACTGCAACGCGTCCATCGACTCGGCATCACCGTGTGGGACATCTCCGAACTCAACGACATCGGTGACGTCGATGTGGTCCTCGACGGGATCATCGGTTCCGCGTTCGACGGTGCACCCTTCGGTGAGGCTGCCCAGCTGATCCGGTGAGCGAACTTGAGCGACGCACCCACGATCGCACTCGACGTGCCATCGGGCGTCGATGCGACCACTGGCATCGCGCACGATCCATCAATCCAGGCCGCAGTCACACTCACCCTTGCGGTTCCCAAGATCGGACTTCGTCAGCGGTCAGCAGCAGCTGCCGTGGGCGAGCTGTACGTCGCCGACATCGGCATACCCCCGCAAGTGCTGGCACGCGCCGGCATCGACAACGCTCACGGCCTGTTCGCCCTCGATGAGATCGTCCGCATCTGGTGAACGGCGGGAAGGAACACTGCGATCCACCGGGTTCCTCACGCACATCAACATCGACAAGGAGTCAAGCCATGGTTCGAGCAGTCTGGAACGGGACAGTGATCGCCGAGAGCGACGAGACCGTCGTCATCGAGGGCAACCACTACTTCCCTGCCGACTCGGTCCGGCCCGAGCTGCTGCGCCAGAGCACGACCACGACCACGTCCACTTTGCACGCGTCAACGTCGATGAGAACCCCGGTGTCGCATCAGGGCTCGGGGTGATGAGCATCCCGACGCTCGTGTTGTGCGACGCGTACGGCAACGAGGTCGACCGCATCGTCGGTCTGCCCGATCGGCGCACCCTCGACCAGTTCGTCGCCCGAGCAGCCGCAGTAGCGAGCAGCGGGTTGAGCGAATCATGACAACGCCCAACGCCGTCGATGTGGTCGATGCTGTCGTGCTCGGAATGGGCCCCGGCGGC
>JANOKQ010000704.1:0-3813 GCA_031419375.1 Acidimicrobiaceae bacterium | reverse complement strand
CGAACAGTGCCTTCTTGCCGTCGAGCGACCACAGGCTGCTGTGCACGTGACACGACGATCCGGTGTCGTTGAAGTCGTACTTGGCCATGAAGCTGACTGACCGCCCGTTCAGATGGGCGATCTCCTTCGCGGCTGTCTTGTAGACGCTGTTGCGGTCGGCCATCTCGACGGCAGTGGTGTAGTCGAGATTCATCTCGTGCTGACCCCGACCGGCCTCACCCTTGGAGAACTCGACCGGGACACCGGCCGCCTCGAGCCCGCGGCGGATGGCGCCGAGGATGTACTCGTCCTTGGTGGTCTGCAGGATGTGGTAATCCTCGAGCCACGGCGAGTGCGGGCGCAGGTCGCGGTAGCCCTTCTCGTGGACTACCACGTGTTGCAGACCACCAAGGACGAGTACATCCTCGGTCAGATCCGCCGCGGGCTCGAGGCCGCGGGTGTACCGGTGGAGTTCAGCAAGGGCGAGGCAGGCAAAGGGCAACACGAGATCAACCTCGACTACACAACCGCGGTGGAGATGGCCGACCGCAACAGCGTGTACAAGAACGCGGCCAAGGAGATCGCCCACTTCAATGGGCGCTCCGTCAGCTTCATGGCCAAGTACGACTTCAACGACACCGGGTCGTCGTGCCACATCCACTCCAGCCTGTGGAGCCTCGATGGGCAGACGGCGCTGTTCGCCGGCGGCCACGACGACGCCCACCACATGAGCCCGTTGTTCCAGCACTACCTGGCCGGGCTGATCGCCACCGCCCGCGAGTTCAGTCTGCTGTGGGCACCCACGATCAACAGCTACAAGCGGTTCCAGCTCGGGTCGTGGGCACCGACCGGGATCGGCTGGGGCGTCGACAACCGCACCCTCGGCTACCGCCTCGTCGGCCACGGCGCCGGTACCCGGGTGGAATGCCGCATCCCCGGCAGCGACGCCAACAGCTACTTCGCTTTTGCAGGCACGCTTGCGGGCGGGCTGTACGGCATCGAACACGAACTGCCCCTCGGCGAACCCTTTGCCGGTAACGGCTACGAGGCCCCGGACATCGACCGCATCCCATGGAACCTGCCCGACGCGATCGCGCTGTGGGAGGGCTCGTCGATCGCCCGCGAGTGCTTCGGCGACGACGTGCACCACCACATCCTCACCATGGCCACAGCCGAATGGGAGGCGTTCAACCACGCCGTCACCGACTGGGAACTTCGCCGCTACTGGGAACGCATCTAACGCGAATGTGGCGCACCGAAGTGTGCTCGCCAGGCGCCGATCAGGCGAGGACGTGGCAGGCGATCGCGGTGGCGGCGGCGACGTTGAGCGAGTCGATGCCGGCGTGCATGGTGATCCGCGCCCGGTAGGTGGCGCAGGCAAGTGCTTCGGGGCTCAGCCCGGCTCGCTCGGCACCAACGCAGACGGCGAGTCGATCGGGGTGCCCGCCGATGCTGGCGGTGATCTCGCCGATGTCGAACTCGCCGTCGATGGCCAGCGCGACCACGACAAAGCCGGCGTCGATGATGGTGCGCAGCGCGACGACGATGTCGGGCGTGCGGGCATGGGGGAACGCCACCGCATGCCCCATCGACACGCGTGTCGAACGGCGCGCCAGCGGGTCGGCGCTGGTGGTGTCGAGCACCAAGCCATCCCATCCGAGGCCGGCCGCGTTGCGCACGATCGCACCGATGTTGGCCGGGTTATCGACCGCTTCCACCACCACGAGCCGCCGCGAGCGCGCCGCCAGATCGGCCACGCTCGGCCGTGATGGTCGCTGGAAGATCGCGATCACGGCGTTCGGTACGCCGAGTTGGGTGACCATCGAGCGGACCCGCTCGCCGCCGGCGTACACCGCCACCGTGGTCGCCAGCACATGCGCGACCGGCGGCGGGCGCAGGTCGTCGACCAGCGCCACCACGGGAACGCAGCCAGCAGCGAGGGCGCGCTCGACCACCAGGTCGCCTTCGGCGATGAACCATCCGGCACCGGCGTCGTCGCGGCGCTGGATGCGGTTGGAGAGGCCACGCTCGTTGAGCCGGAACGGGGCCAGTCGCTCGTCGGCTGGATCGTCGACGGGAATGAACGGGTTCAGAACAGCCAGGGAAACTCGCTCCAGTCGGGGTCGCGCTTTTCGAGGAACGACATCCGTCCCTCCTGCGCTTCGTCGGTCATGTACGCCAGGCGGGTGGCCTCACCGGCGAAGATCTGCTGGCCGACGAGGCCGTCGTCGATCAGGTTGAACGAGTACTTCAGCATCCGCTGCGCAGTAGGACTCTTGCCGTTGATCTCGCGCGCCCACTGCAGTGCTGTTGCTTCCAATTCGGCGTGGGGTGCGACGGCGTTGACCATGCCCATCCGGTAGCCGTCGGCGGCGGTGTACTCGCGCCCGAGGAAAAAGATCTCGCGGGCGAACTTCTGGCCGGTTTGGCGGGCCAGGTAGGCGCTACCGAACCCGCCGTCGAAGCTGGCCACATCGGCATCGGTCTGCTTGAATCTGGCGTGTTCCTCGCTGGCGATGGTGAGGTCGGCCACCACGTGCAGGCTGTGCCCGCCACCGGCAGCCCACCCCGGCACCACGCAGATCACGATCTTGGGCATGAACCGGATCAGCCGCTGCACCTCCAGGATGTGCAGCCGCCCGGCCCGCCCGGCCTGGATGGTGTCGGCGGTGTCGCCGGCTTGACCCTGCGGGCCGACCGCCTCGGTGTACTTGTAGCCGTCGCGACCGCGGATGCGTTGATCGCCGCCGCTGCAGAACGCCCATCCGCCGTCCTTTGGCGAGGGGCCGTTGCCGGTGAGCAGGACGCAGCCGACGTCGGTGGTCATCCGCGCATGCTCGAGCGCGGTGTACAGCTGGTCGACGGTCTGTGGCCGGAACGCGTTGCGCACCTCGGGCCGATCGAAGGCGATCCGCACCGTGGCCCGGTCGATCGCCGTCGGCCCAGTCGCTCGGTGGTAGGTGATGTCGTCGAAGGAGAACCCGGACACCTCGACCCATGCACTCGGGTCGAAGATCTCCGACACCTGGCTGTTGCCGGCAAGCTCGCTCATCACCCCATCTTGGTTCATGCCGTACTGCTACCTTCAGCCCATGCCGCTGCAGATCTTCGGAGTCACCGGATTGCCCGAGATCGCCCCCGGTGCCGACCTCGCCGCGCTGATCGCGAGTGCCGCAACCGAAATGGGCTCGCCACTCGCCGACGGCGACGTGGTGGTGGTGACATCCAAGATCGTCTCCAAGGCCGAGGGCCGGATCGTGGAGCTGGCCGATGTGCAGCCGTCGCCGTTTGCGCTCGAGTGGTCGCTGCAGTGGGAGAAGGACCCGGCTGTGACCGAGTTGGTGCTGCGCGAAGCGAAGCGGGTGGTCCGCCAGCTCGGGCCGGTACTGATCACCGAGACCCATCACGGGTTGGTGTGCGCAAACAGCGGTATCGACCAGTCGAGCAGCGGTGCCCATGGCCGGGTGGTGCTGCTGCCGCTCGATCCCGATGCCTCTGCCCGCCGCATCCGTGACGGCCTGCGCTCAGTCGGGTCGCAGGTGGCCGTGATCGTGAGCGACACGTTCGGCCGTGCCTGGCGTGAGGGCCAGACCGACATCGCCATCGGGGTTGCCGGCATCGACCCGATCTACAGCTACATCGGCCAGGTCGACCCGCACGGCCACGAGTTCAAGGTGCAGGCCGTGTGCACCGCCGACGAACTCGCTGGAGCTGCCGAACTGGTCAAGGGCAACGTGTCGCGGGTGCCGGTAGCGGTCATCCGCGGCTTCGCCTTCGAACCGAATGACGACGCCACCATCGCCCCGGTGCTTCGCGACCAGAGCCGCGACCTGT
>JANOKQ010000703.1:0-7193 GCA_031419375.1 Acidimicrobiaceae bacterium | reverse complement strand
TGGTCGTGGCCGCCGAACGGGGCGCCGAACTGGGCGTGGTGGTCGCGTTCGGGCAGCTGATCAAACCGCACGCTCTCGCCGCGCTGGCCATGGTCAACCTGCACTTCTCGCTGCTGCCACGGTGGCGCGGGGCGGCACCGGTCGAACGAGCGCTGCTGGCCGGCGACGAGACGACCGGGGTGTGCCTGATGCAGCTCGACGAAGGGCTCGACACCGGTCCGGTCCATGCCTGTGTCCGTGTCCCTATCACCCCGATCGACACCGGATCGACCTTGCGCGAACGACTGATTTCGGCCGGGACCGATCTGCTGATCGAACAGCTCACGCACGGCCTCGGCACACCGCAGCAGCAGTCCGGTGACAGCACCTATGCGGCGAAACTGACCCCCGATGATCTGCGTCTCGACTGGGCTCAGCCGGCGCTGCAGCGCGACCGGGTGGTCCGTCTCGGGGGAGCCTTCACCACTCTGCGCGGCAAGCGTTTGAAGGTGCTCCAGGCCGAGCTGTGCGAGCCGCATGCCGTCGGCGCCGAACTCGTCGGCGACACCGTCGGCGGGCTGCGCCTCGTCATCGTGCAGCCCGAGGGCAAACCACCGCTGCCCTTCGCCGCGTTCGTCAACGGTGCCCGCCTCGCCCCCACCGAAGTGCTCGGCGCCGCGACTGAGGCGATCGGCTGATGAGCCGTCTCGACGAGGTTGCCGAGCGTGATGGGTGGCGGTGCTGGTTGTGCGATGAGCCGGTCGATCCGCAGATGTCGGTCAACGACAGTCGCGGGCCCAGCATCGACAGCCTGTCGACGGCTTCCAAGAGCAAGGCCAAGGGTAAAGACGGGTCGGCGTTCGGGCTTGAGCGGCTCGCGCATCGGGGGTGCAACACCCGCAAGGGTGCTGTGGCGGCGGTGGTGTCGTGGCCCGACGGATTGTTCGTCGTCGATCCGGCACTGATCATCGGCAGCGTCGAACGGCTCCATCGCAAACGCGGCCGCGACATGATGGCCCGTTGCCTGACACGTAGCGATGCCGACGAGGCTGCCGAGTGGCTGCTGGATCGCGTGACCCGGCTGTGCCCCGACGTGTCGATGACGGTGGGGGTTGAAGCCGGCGGCGGCCAGTTCCTGGTCGTGCTCACCCGGTCGTAACTCGGCGAGCGGTAGCGCAAAATGTTCGCATCGGGTGGGAACCGAACTCGTGCGTTGAACGTCAGAGGTGTAGCTGCTGTGGAAGGGGATGGCCATGTTCGAGGTCAAGGTCGACGACGCCGCAACGAGCGCGCTCGCCTCGACGCGGGCGCGTCGAGGTCGGCTGGTTGCCGTTGGCCTCGCCATTGCCGCGGCCACGGGCGGCAGCGGCTTCGTGATCGGTCGGGCGGCGGCGCCGGCACGGATCGCTTCCGTTGCTGCCCCCGCAGCCGAACGGCCCGATGCCGCCACGACCGCCGCGCCGGACGCCACCGATGACACGAGCTCCACACGTGCCACGCCCGCCAGCCCCGTGCCGACCGTTCCGGTGGCAGACGCACCGGCCGACCCAAGTGGGGCGTTCGACGGTGGATCGATGCGTCCCTACTCCGGCGGTTACTCCGGAAGCCAGTACACCGCGAATGCGTGGGAAGAGCCCGAGCAGGAACTGGTCGCCGAGCGGATGACGGCGTCGGGGACGATGATGCGCGCACACATGATCCACAACGAGATCGACCCCTCAGCGATGTTTGGAGAAGTTGCGACCGAAGGCTGGGCCCCGGCCGGGTGGTGCTACCCGATCGGAACCCTGCGCGTCGGTGTGATCACGCCGACGTCCACCAACATCGTATGGGCTTCGCTGTACAGCGAACCGCGTGGGGGCGTCGCAGTGACCACCTTCGCCACCGGCTACGTGGAGGGCAGCCCGATGTTCGGGATCGTTGCCCAGGTCGCCGACGATGTGGAAGGCGTTGCGTTCACGACTGCCGGCGGGCTCAGCGATGTGGCCGAGCCAGCAGGTGGGATCGCGATGCTCATCGTCGACGGCCCGATCGAACAAGATTTCTCGGTCACCCTGACCCGACGAGGCGGGGTGACCGAGAACTACGACGTCGCCAAACTCAGCGCCATGGGGACCGACGACGAGTACCGCGCGGCGTGTGAGCCGCCGCCGCCGGTGTTGCCGCCGGCGGGTCAGCAGCCCGACGACCCGGATGCTGCGCGCCTCGCGGTCCTTGAGTCGTGGCGCATCGCCCACGACCTCGCGGACGCCGAGCCGGATCGGCGGCTCGCCTACGTCGATGACGACACGGGTCTTGTCTCGGCGTGGAACGCACTCCACGACGGCCAGTACGGTGAAGCGGCGTTGACGGCCACTGCGGACATCGACGAGCTGGTTTTCACCTCGCCGGGTGAGGCCTGGTTCCGGTACGACGTCGAGACATCGATCGCCAACTTCCCCAACCGGTATGGCATCGCCAAGCTCGATGATGACGGCGTGTGGCGGATCACCCGCCAGACCATCTGCCAAGACATCGCCCTCGCCCCCGGTTTTGGCTGCAGCCCCGCCGTCACCAACGTGTTCCCTCCGAGCGCAACGGGCAATCCGCGCTATGACGGGTCGGCAATCCCGGTTCCGCCGCCGCTCGCTCAGGTGCCCCCGCTCAGCGACTAACGGCTTGACCGGTTGCACACTCGTTGGTGACGCGGTCGAATGGGGCGATGAGCAACGACATGACCGGGGCCACGGTGGAGCTCCTTCAAGCCCTCATCCGCAACCAATGCGTCAACGACGGCACACCCGAGTCCGGCGGCGAGACGCGCAACGCCGAACTGCTGGGCGGCTTCATGGAAGGCAATGGCGTGGGCATCGAGCATTTCGAGTCGCTGCCGGGGCGGGGATCGGTGGTGGCCCGCATCGAGGGGTCCGATCCGAGCGCACCGACGCTGTGCCTCATGGGCCACACCGATGTGGTTCCGGTCAACCCGGACGGTTGGAGCCGCGATCCGTTCGGCGGGGAGCTCGTCGATGGCGAGGTGTGGGGCCGCGGCGCGATCGACATGCTCAACGTCACCGCATCGATGGCCGTTGCGTTCCGTGCCCTGGCCGCGAGTGGGTGGAAACCGAGGGGCACGCTCGTGTACTTCGGCGTGGCCGACGAGGAGGCCGGTGGGCGGCTTGGCGCGGAGTGGATGTGCGAGCACCACTGGGATGCGATCGCCAGCGACTACGTGCTGACCGAGCTCGGCGGCTGGTCGTCGATTGCTCCCGATGGGGCCCGGCGTGTGGTGGTGAACACCGGCGAGAAAGGCATCGCCTGGCGTCGCTTGCGCGTGTCGGGAACCCCGGCGCACGGATCGATGCCATTCGGTTCGGACAACGCGCTGGTCAAAGCGGCGGAGATCATCCGCCGTCTCGCGCAGTACCGGCCGAAGGCGTACATCGACGAGATCTGGCGCGACCAGGTCGGGGCGATGCTGGTTCCCGACGACGTGCGGGCCGGCCTGCTCGACCCGGCACGGATCTGGGAGACAATCGAGACGCTGCCGCCGGCGCTCGCCCGAACGTGCCATGCGCACACCCACACCACGTTCTCGCCCAACGTCGCGCACGGGGGCCAGAAGACGAACATGATCCCCGATCTGGTCGAAATCGACGTCGACATCCGTACCGTGCCCGGCACCACCCAGGCCGACGTCGAGGCGCACCTGCGCGAGGCCCTCGGTGACCTCGCCGGACAGGTCGAAGTGTCGCCGTTGCAAAGCTTTGACAGCACCCAGTCGCCCCGCGGAAACCTGCTGTGGGAAGCGATCGCCGGGGCGACACAGGTGGCATATCCGGGGGCGCAGCTGCTGCCCGGCATCGTCGTTGGCGGTACGGATGCACGGTTCTTCCGCCAGCGCGGGGTCGTCGCCTACGGCACGGGGTTGTTCTCCCCGTCGGTCACGTTCGAATCGTTCGGCACCCGTTTCCACGGCAACGACGAACGCATCGACACCGAATCGCTGGGGTTGGCCGCCGATTTCTGGGTCCACATCGCCAAACAGATCTGCGGCTGACCGCGGCGGGTCTATTTCTTCGGTTTCGACCGTTTCGCCACAGGTTTCGCCACAGGTTTCGCCACAGGTTTGGTGGCGAGCTTCTTCGTCGCAGGCTTCGGGCGTCGCGGCGCAGCGGCATCTCGTTCGCACAGCGCCGCGTGGCAGGCACGGAACCGGCGGCCGGTGTCGCGTTCTTCGGAGATGTAGCGGCCGAGCAGCTCGCCGGTGTGGATGTCGATGGTGCAGTCGTCGAAGAACCTGGCAAAGAAATCGGGACCCGCCGCGGGCTCCTTGGCGAAGCCGAGCTGTTCCAGCTTCTCCCGGTCGGACAGATCGCGGCGCGAGGCGATCTCGATGCGCCCGGCCAGTTTCGGATCTGGGCGATCTTGGACGCTGAAGCCGAGCTCGTTGATCCGTTTGGCAAAGCTGCGCGCATGCTCGGCTTCGCGCCACATGACAAGCTCGACCACGGCCTTCACCTCCGGATCGGTAGTCGTTGCTCCCCATGCCGACAACAGCGCCTCGCCACCGAGCTCGCCGACGGCAATGGCGTTGAGCAGCCCCAAGTACGACGGTTTCGTTTCCATCACGACCTCCCGCCGAAACCGTACCGAAGTGCTGCGGTGTCATCCCGGCTGGAGCGGCCACGCGTCGAGAAATGCACCGTGGGCGTGGCTTTGTCGACAACCGGTTCAGGAGTACCGGCTCTGGAGTACCGGTTCAGGACTACCGGTTCAGGAGTAGACGTCGAACAGCTCGTTGATCGCTTTGATCTGGCCGCCGGAGGTGGACGACATCACCACGACCGGGTCGGCGCCGGTGTCGAACCAGGCCTCGATCTGGTCGCGCACCTCGGTGGCCGAGCCGGAGATGGTGCAGTCGTCGAGCCACCGATCGGTCATCAACGACGGCACCGTGTCCCGATCGCCGGCAACGAGTGCAGCTTCGATCGCAGTCATCTCTTCCTCGTAGCCGGCCAGCTTCCAGTAGTTGCGGTAGTTCGGCAGGCGCACGTAGGCGCCGAGCGAGCGCCGATGAACCGCCCGCGCTGCGTCTCGGTCGGCGTCGATCACGGTCGGGGCCATGTTCGCCAGCGTGAACGTGTCACGCCGTTCGGCCGGGATGCGCGCCACCTGCGTCGGCATGTACGAACGCGAGGCATTGGCCCACACCGCCCCATCGGCCACGTCCAGCGCGAGGTCGAGCATCTTGTCGCGAAGGGCGGCGAGGATGATTGGCGGCAGTTTCCCGGCCTGGTTTTCGGCGGCGCGCAAGGCGGCGACGTAGGCGCGCATGTCGGCCAGCGGACGACCAGTGCCGATGCCCAGCCGCTGCATCGCCGGTTCGTGGCTCACGCCGATGCCGAGACGGAACCGGCCGCCGCTCACCTCGGCCAAGTGCGCTGCGGTGATCGCCGTCTCAGTCGCATGCGCGTGATAGATCGGCTGCACGCTGGTGCCGAACGGAATCGTGCTGGTGGCGTGGGCGAGCGAGCCGCACAGCGCGAGGTTGCCGTGCACGCCGGTGCTGACCAAGCCGGGGAAACCCCGCCGCTCCGCCTCGGCGGCCACCTCCAGCAACGCCGTGCGTTTGGTCGGGGTGCCGATGATGGACAACGCAGGCAAGCGGGTCATGCGCCGAAAGGTAGCGTGCAGGCCGTGAGTGACCCGCCCCGAGGTGCGATTGACGCGCCGGAGCGCACGACGACGAAACTCAGACCCCGCGTGCTGCGCGTGGGCATGGTGTGCCCGTACAGCTTGTCGGTGCCCGGCGGGGTGCAGGCGCAGGTGATGGCGCTCAGTCGGCGGTTGCGCCTGATGGGCGTGGAGGTGCGCGTGCTCGCACCATGCGACGGGCCGCCGCCGGACACGTTCGTCACGCCGCTCGGCGACAGCTTGCCAACCGCGGCGAACGGGTCGATGGCCCCGATCGCGCCCGATCCGTCGGCGCAGCTGCGCACCATTCGCGCCCTGACCGACGAGGAGTTCGACGTGTTGCACGTGCACGAACCCTTCAGTCCCGGCCCCACTCAGACGGCCGTGCTGATGCACACCGCTCCGATCATCGCCACGTTTCATGTGGCCGGCGAGAGTGCCGCCTACAAGTACCTGCGCGGTCCCGTCGTCGCCGCCAGCCGTCGCCTCGAACATCGGGTGGCGGTGTCGCCGGATGCCCGCGAGTTGCCGTTCCGCTACATCGGCGGCGAGTACGAGATTCTCTACAACGGCGTCGAGCTCGATGACTTTCGCAGCGGACCGACGCACCCGACGACGGGTCCGACCGTCTTCTTCCTCGGCCGCCACGAGGAACGCAAGGGGCTCGACGTGCTCCTCGCGGCAATGGCCCAGCTGCCGGACGACGTCACGCTGTGGGTGGCCGGCAACGGGCCCGACACCGCCCGCCTCCGCGTGGCGCACGCCGGCGACTCACGCATCGAGTGGCTCGGCCGGCTCAGCGATGCCGACAAGATCGCCCGCATGCGCGGGGCCACGGTGTTCTGTGCTCCATCGCTGTACGGCGAGTCGTTCGGTGTCGTCCTCGTCGAGGCGATGGCTGCCGGCACGGCCATCGTGGCGAGCGGCCTTGACGGATATCGCAACGTGGTGACCGGCGGTGTCGATGCCGTGCTCGTCGAGCCGGGCGGAGCTGACGCGCTGGCAACGGCGTTGAAACAGGTGTTGTTCGACGACGAGCTTCGTCACCGGTTGGTCGAGGGCGGGCAGCGTCGCTGCGAGGACTTCTCGATGAAGGCGCTGGCCGAG
Source organism: Acidimicrobiaceae bacterium (assembly GCA_031419375.1). Classification (GTDB taxonomy): domain Bacteria; phylum Actinomycetota; class Acidimicrobiia; order Acidimicrobiales; family Ilumatobacteraceae; genus VFMC01. The sequence goes on along the minus strand of JANOKQ010000703.1, from coordinate 431 downwards.
CGGTACCTCGAACACTACGTGCGCATCGCCGCCGATCGTGAGGACAGGCGGCGGATGCTGGCCGAGGCCCACGACCGCCGCCGTCTGTCTCGTATGCTCAGCCGTATCGTCAGTCGTCGTCCGGTCAAACACTGAGGCCGAGCAAGGAACGCCACCATGAAATGGGTCATCCTCGGCATCGTCGTGGTGCTGGTCATCGTCATCATCGTCACCTACAACGGGCTCATCCGCAGCCGCAACCAGGTCGAGAATGCCTGGTCGCAGATCGACGTGCAGCTGAAACGCCGAATCGATCTGATCCCCAACCTGGTCGAGACCGTGAAGGCGTACGCAGCGCACGAACGTGAGACGCTCGATGCGGTGATCAACGCCCGCAACGCGGCGATGGCTGCGCCGTCGGATCCTCACTCCCAGGCCGCCGCCGACTCGAT
>JANOKQ010000702.1:0-10656 GCA_031419375.1 Acidimicrobiaceae bacterium | reverse complement strand
TAATCGGGCACTACCGACATTGTCCCCGTGTGATACGAATCAAGTCGACGCAGATTTGTTCGTCTTTCCGTATGATTGGCGCAACAGTAACTGGACAAGCGCAGTTGATTTGGATCAATTTGTCCAATGCATAAGGAGCATTCGCGGAAATCCGCCAGATTCGGATCACCCAGGACAGCGAACGGTTCATAGGCCGGCCCCAAGTAGGCCGAGCCCAAGTAAGGAATCGGAGGCGCTCCGACAAAGTTGGGGAGTAGACGGCGCTCGTTGCCTCGCAGGACGAGCATGGGCTCCAAACCTTGTATCGCACAGGTACGCAGGTGTTCGCGTCAGCGCTGTTTCCCGTCTGCATGGTTCTGGCCGTCTTTTCGGAAGAGATCGTGGCTGTTTGGACAGGCAATCGGCAGCTTGCGGGTAGCATCTCCTGGATTGTCGCGCTGCTCGCGGCGGGCGCGGCCCTTCACAGCGTCATGTACTTCCCCTATGCGTTGCAGCTCGCTTACGGGCTCCCGCGCTTGGCACTCCAGATCAACTTGCTTCTCCTCGCGCTGGCCGTGCCACTTATGGCCCTGCTCGCATGGCGGCATGGTGCCATTGGCGGTGCAGGCGCGGGACTCCTGCTCTTCACGGCCTATCTACTGTTGGGCACGTGGATGACTCATCGCGTATTGCTGGTCGGTGTCGGGGCGAGGTGGCTGCTGGATGGGCCTGGGGGTGGCGAAACCCGCAGAGTCAGCGGGAGGCCGGTGCGAGTGGGTGCACTCGCAGGGTTCGGTGGCCGACCAATCGGCAGTTCGACGTGCACGGTGCCGCCGGGCGGGTCGCCCAGCCAGATTTTGCCACCATGACTCGTCACGATCGCCCGGCAGATCGCCAGCCCCAGCCCCGAGTTCCCGGTCCGCGAGTTGCGCGACGGATCGGCGCGGTGGAACGGTTCGAAGGCGGTCTCACGAAACTCTGGCGGGAAGCCAGCGCCACGATCAGCCACGCCGATGCAGACCGTGTCTGCGGTCGTGGTGATCGAGATCGTGACCACCTCGCCGTCAGGGCTGTGGCGCACCGCATTGTCCGTGAGGTTGCGGATCACCCGGGCCAGGTCCAGCGGGCTGCCCATCACCCAAGCGGGGCCGTCGGTGCGCATCTGCAACGTGATCCGCCGGCGATGGGCCAGCGGTGCCAACGCCTCCACCGATTCGTCCGCCAGTTCCGCCAGCGAAACCGGGATCGTGGTCGATTCAGCGTGCCCCGACACGAGGCGGGAAAACTCGATCATCTGTTGGATCATCGTGTCGAGCGTGCCAATCTGCGCCGCCAGCAGGCTGTAGTAGCGCTGCGGATCGGGGGCCACGCCGTCTTCGAGGCTCTCCACAGCGGCCTGCATCGCCGCCAACGGGGTACGCAGGTCGTGGCCGATACTGGTGAACAGGTGTTGGCGGGCCGAGGCCATCTTCGTTCGTTCAAGGTCGGCCAGCCGAAGAGCTTCGATCATCTGATCGAGCGCCGCTGCGGTCGCTCCCACCTCGTCGCGGCGAATGACACCAGTGCTCACGTGCAGGTCGCCGGCGGCAACCTGCTGGGCAACGTCACCGATCCGGCGTACGTCGCGGGTGATCGGGCGGGTAAGTTGGCTGGCCACCACGAGCGAGATGCCCGATGACAGCACGAGCACCACCAGAAACAAACGGTAGTCGTGTGACGACACGAACATTGCGTTCGATGCAGCCGACGAGGTGACCGCACCCAGGGTGAGCGAGCAGAACCCCACGGCAAGCGCGACGCCGGCCACGCTGGCTCGCGACGCAACCAGCTTGGCCAACAGCGGGGTCAATGCTGCAGCCAGCACAGCGGGACCGGCGAGGACGACCAGCAGGTGCGCACGGTCGCTCGGAGGTGGCTGCAACAGCACCTCGGCGAGTACGACGGTGAGCGCGACAAGACCGGTGAGGGCCAGGAGCAGCCGCTTGGTCATGGTTCGAACCGGTAGCCGACTCCCCAGACCGTGGTGATCCACCGCGGCTGTTCTGGGTCGGATTCGATCTTGTTGCGTAGCCGCCGCACGTGCACGGTGACAGTGGCCGGATCCTGGTAGTCGGCCGAGGAATCCCACACGCTGACGAGTAGCTGGGCGCGCGAGAACACCTGCCGCGGATGGGCCGCAAGGTAGGCGAGGAGGTCGAACTCCTTGGCGGTCAAGCTGACCTGCCGGTCGCCCGCGCAGACCTCGCGCGAGGTCGTGTCGATACGGAGCTCTCCAAAGTCGAACACGCTGGTCCCAGCGGGAGCGGCGCTGCGGCGCAGCACGCTACGCACCCTGGCAACCAGTTCGCGCGGCGAAAACGGTTTGACCACGTAGTCGTCGGCGCCGAGCTCCAGCCCAAGCACCCGGTCGGCTTCGTCGACGCGCGCTGTGAGCAAGATGACAGGGATTCGCTGCCCAAGGTCACGCAGTACGTCGAGCCCGCTGCGATACGGCAGCATCACGTCGAGCACAATCAGATCGGGAACGAACGACTCCACCACCGCGAGCACGTCGCGGCTATCGGCCAACTCGCAAACAACGAAGCCGTCACGTTCGAGGTACTGCGCAACCACCTCGCGGACGGTCGGCTCGTCGTCGACCACGAGAACCCGTGCAGCGTTCACGAATGCAACGTTAGGGAACCTCGCTGCGTCACGCGGCAGTTCCGATCGAGTGTTTTCTAGTTGTTTCGTACGCGGCAGCGCGGTCGTTACCGCGAACTCCGGTGTTCAGCGGGCGGTGATCGGTTTGTAATCGCGCTCGTCGGCACCCGCGTACCACTGCCGCGGGCGGCTGATCTTTTGGTCCTTGTCGCCGAGCAGTTCTTGCCAGTGAGCCAGCCACCCCACCGTGCGCGGAATCGCGAACAGCACGGTGAACATCGCCACCGGAAAGCCGAGCGCCTGGTAGATCAACCCCGAGTAGAAGTCGACGTTGGGGTACAGCTTGCGGCTAGTGAAGTACTCGTCGCTGAGTGCGACCTCTTCGAGCTTGAGGGCGATGTCGAGCAGCGGGTTCTTGCCCGTCACCTCGAACACGTCGTACGCGGTCTTCTTGATGATGGTGGCGCGTGGGTCGTAGTTCTTGTACACCCGGTGCCCAAAGCCCATCAGGCGCCCGCTCTTGCCGCTCTTCACGTCGGCGATGAACGCGGGCACGTTGTCGATGTGGCCGATCTCGGTGAGCATTCGCACGACGCTCTCGTTCGCTCCGCCGTGCAGCGGGCCGTACAGCGCTGAGGCGGCAGCCGCAGCCGACGAGTACGGATCGGCGTGGCTGGAGCCGACGACGCGCATGGCTGTGGTGCCGCAGTTCTGCTCGTGGTCGGCGTGGAGGATGAACAACACGTCCATCGCTCGCTCGAGCCGCGGGTCGAGTTCGTAGTCGCCGATCTTCCACATCATGTTCAAGAAGTTGGCCGGGAACGACAGGTTGTTGTTGGGATACACGAACGGCAAGCCCACGGAGAACCGGTAGCACATCGCCGCGAGCGTGGGCATCTTCGCGATCAGGCGCAGGATCTGCTTGTCGCGGCTGGCTTTGTCGTGGATGTCCTTGGCGTCGTTGTAGAACGTGCCGAGCGCGGCCATCGAGCTGATCAGCATCCCCATCGGATGAGCGTCGTAGTGGAAGCCGTCGACGAAACGCTTGCGCATGTTCTCGTGGATGAACGTGTGGTGCACCACCTCGTTGGTCCAGATCTCCAGCTCGGCCGCCGTGGGCAGTTCCCCGTTCAACAGCAGGTAGGCCACTTCGAGGTAGGTGCTCTGCTCGGCCAACTGTTCGATCGGGTAGCCGCGATAGCGCAAGATCCCGGCGTCGCCGTCGAGGTAGGTGATGGCGCTCTTGCACGCCGCGGTCTGCATGTACGCGGGGTCGTAGATGTACAGCGACGGATCGAGCTGGCGAACTGCCGAAGCGGGAAAGACCCCGTCGGTGATTGGCACAGTCACGGTCTTGCCGGTGCGATCGTCGGTGATGGTAATGGTGTCGGGCACGTTGCTCCCTCGAGTGACACGGAATCGGACTGGGGCTTGCTCCCCGGCGCATGAGACTATCGGTGCCTGGCGCTGAGGCCATTGGTCGGCGATTTACAGCGGGGTGTTGTCGTGCGGCCGGGGCTGCAGTCTCTCGCGCTTGTCGATCAGCGTCTGGAGCGCGTGGCCGATCACCGATCGAGTTTCGGCTGGTTCGATGACCGCGTCGATGTAGCCCCGGTCGGCAGCGATGTATGGGTTGAGCAGGCGCTCCGCGTAGTCGGCTTCGAACGCTGCCCGCTCATCAGGTGTTGCCCGGCGTTGCAGGATCGCCGCGGCCTGACCGGCACCCATCACCGCGAGTTCCGCCCACGGCCACGCGACGCACAGATCATTGCCCATCTTTTTGGAGTCCATCACGATGTAGGCACCGCCGTAGCTCTTACGCAAAACCACGCAGATCCGCGGCACCGTCGCTCGGGCGTAGGCGAACACGAGCTGCGCGCCGTGGCGGATCATGCCCCGCCACTCCAGGTCCTTGCCGGGGTAGAAGCCCGGCGTATCGACCAGGGTGATGATCGGCAGGTTGAACGCATCGCAGAACGCGACGAAGCGTGCGGCCTTTTGTGATGCGGGGATATCGAGCGTGCCGGCCAGGGAGATCGGTTGGTTGGCCACGACGCCGACTGGGAGCCCGCCGATCGTCGTGAACGCGGTGACCACGTTCGCGGCCCACCGTGGTCGCAGCTCGAGCAGGTCGCCGTCATCGGCGATCGAGCGGATCACGTCGCGCACGTCGTAGCTGCCCGTCGATGTGGTTGGCAACAGCGCCCCGGCCTCGGGGGTCTGCCGATCGATCGAATCGGCGGTCGGCCACACCGGCGGTTCTTCGTCGTTATGCGAGGGCAGGTATGCCAATAGGTTTGAAACGGTGTCGATGGCAGCGTCCAGGTCTGTGGCGATCAGGCTCGCTGCGCCGGTGTACCGGGCGTGGGTGGAGGGCCCGCCAAGCTCGTCGTTGTCGATCACGACGCCGGTGAACTCGGCCACCATGGTCGGTCCGCTGACGAACGCGTAGGAGTCGGTGGTCATCACCACCAGGTCGGCAAGCCCGATCAACAGCGCAGGCCCGCTGACCGCCGGGCCGTCGACGATCATCAACACCGGCACCACACCGGAGCAATCGGCGATGGCTCGGGCTGCCAGGCCCCAGCCGTGCAGAGCGGCGAAACCTTCGCTGATGTCGGCACCGCTGGAGCGGATCACCGCCACGAGCGGGAGGCGTTTGGTCCGGGCGAGAGCGGCTGCCGCTTCGATCTGCGACGACGAGATCGACGACAGAGCACCTTGACGCTCACTGGCATCGACGTCGACCCACACCACCTGACGATCATCGATGTCACGAACGTCGACACGCGCCACCGACGGCACTCCAGCACGAATGGCCACGGTCGACATGGCCGCACCCTAGTAGGAACGGTGTTTGTGACGATACCTCCAGGGGTATGACTGGGGCGTCATCTCCGAGGAGACGCGTTCATGTCGAAAGTCCAGCAAGGTTCGAAACGATGTCTCCTGGAGTTCGATCCTCGGATCTTCACGCGCATCGGCCGTTTGGGTCGAAGGTCGAGTTCGCTTGGTGGGCGGCGGTTCGGGATGACCGAGATTGTCACGACCGAGACCAAGTCGCTGGGCGACCGGAGCTATGTGGTGAGCGACGGCGAGGTGGCTGCGGTGATCGATCCGCAGCGCGACATCGATTCTGTGCTGGCCGTCGTCGAGCGGCTCGGTGTTCGGATCACCCATGTGTTCGAGACACATGTCCACAACGACTACGTGACCGGCGGTCTCGCGCTGGCCCGCCGAGTAGGCGCCGCGTATGTGTTGTCGGCCGCCGAGGACGTCGACTTCGATCATGTCGGGGTCCGCGACGGCGACGAGGTTCCTGCCGGGCGTTTCGTCGTCATCGCCTTGCACCCGCCGGGGCACACTCCGCATCACATGTCCTACGTGGTCGGAGAAGGTGGGCGTCCGTGCGCGGTGTTCACCGGTGGATCGATGTTGTATGGCACCGTTGGGCGCACAGATCTGATCGCCGATGATCAGACCGAGGAGTTGACGAGGGCGCAGTTTCGCTCGGTTCGCCGTCTCGCAGCCGAGTTGCCGGACGATGTCGCTGTTCAACCACCCACGGATTCGGGAGCTTCTGCTCGTCGACCCAGGCAAGCGGCTCCGACGAGAGCACCATTGCCATCGAACGAACGACCAACGTCGCGCTCACCGTTGACGACGAAGACCGCTTCGTCGACACGCTGATGGCGGGCCTCACCGCTTACCCGCGCTACTACGTCCACATGGGGCCCCGCAACCGGGAAGGGCCGGCTGCGGCCGATCTGTCGCCGCCGATTCCGGTCGATCCGGTCGAGTTGCGCCGCCGCATCCACGCCGACGACTGGGTGGTTGACCTACGGACTCGGCAGGCGTTCGCCCTCTCCCACCTCGCCGGCACCGTCAACGTCGCACTGGATGAAAAGTTCGTCACCTATCTCGGCTGGACGATCCCGTGGGGCACACCCGTCACTCTGGTCGGTGACACTGCCGAGGACGTCGCGGCCGCGCAGCGCGACCTCGCCCGGATCGGGATCGATCGACCCGCCGGAGCGGCCAGCGGCGGACTCCACGAGTGGGCTGCGGGGGGAGAGCTGCGTTCATACCGGACGGCCAACTTCGCCGAACTCGCCAGTGAAATCGACGGCAACGACCTCGTGATCCTCGACGTCCGCCGAGACGACGAGTGGTTCACCGGCCACCTCCGAACAGCCGTCCATGTGCCCCTCGATCAGCTCGACGGCCGACTGATTGAGATACCTGACGGGGAGGTGTGGGTGCATTGCGCATCTGGCTACCGAGCCTCGATCGCCGCCTCGCTGCTTGACCGGGCCGGCCGCCGGGTCGTGCTGATCGACGACGACTGGACCTCCGTTCAACACCAACCCGGCCTCGCAGTGGCGGAGTCACCGCCACGTTCGTAACACCAACTAGGAGTACCGATCATGGAATACGCACTGAGCATCGAGGTGGATCTTCCCCACGAGGAAGCCGTCGTCAAAGTGAAGGAGGCGTTCGCTGCGCAGGGTTTCGGCATCCTTACCGAAATCGATGTGCAAGCCACCCTCAAAGCCAAGACGGGTGCCGACATCGAGCCGTACCTGATCCTCGGCGCCTGCAACCCCCAGTTGGCCCATCAGGCCCTCGAGATCGAACGCCAAATCGGGCTGCTCCTGCCGTGCAACGTGGTCGTGCGCGCCGGTGTCGGCTGCACGATTGTCGAAGCCCTCGACGCGAACCTCATCGCCAAAATCCCAGACCGCGACGAACTCGTCCCCGTCGCCGAAGAAGCCGGACGCCTTATCCGCGCCGCGCTCGACAGCCTGACGCAACAGCCGTGACGCACGCACCCTCGAACCATCCAAGGAGAAACCGATGAAACGCCTACTCACCATCGTGGCCACGACCGCAGCCGTGGTCGCCGCGTTCGGCGCCCCGGCCGCCGGTCACGGACGCGAACAAACCTACGCGATCACCCAGACCACTCCGGCCGGGCCCACCCCACACTTCCCCGGCTACGACACCGAGTCAGGCAACGTCCTCGTCTCCAACCCGTCCGCAGGCACGGTCACCGAAATCGCGTTGGGCACCGGCCCGGCACGGTCGTACACCGTCGGCGCCGTACCGCACACCGTGGTCGTCGACGCAGCGACGCGCCGCGCCTTCGTCACCAACAAGGGTGCGGCGTCGGTGTCGGTGCTCGACCTCGACACCGGCGGCACCACGATGAGTTTCGCTGTCGGCCCGAACCCGCACGGCCTCGCCGTCGACAACACCCGCAACCGGCTCTACGTCACCAGCATCGACGCCGACCAACTCGAGGTGTACAACCTGCAGACATTGGAGCCCGTCGCGACCGTCCCGGTCGGTGACGGGCCGTGGGGCGTGACCGTCGGAGCGGGCCGGATCGCCGTCACCGACACCGCCGGATCGACCGTCCATATCATCGACGCGCAAACGTTGAAGGTGCGCGAGGTGGTCGAAGTCGGTCAAGGACCGTGGAACGCCCGCTTCGCCGGGAGCACCCTGTTCGTCACCCTCGAACGTTCCGGTGAGGTCGTCGCCGTCCGCCACGGCAAGGTCATCTGGCGCACCCCAGTCGGGGCCGGCCCGCACGGCATCGTCGTCGACCAGCGCCGCGGAACCGTGCTCGCGGCAGTGACCGGGGCGAACAACGTCGTCGTCCTCGACTCGCGCACCGGTGGCATCGTGCAAACAATCGCGATGCCCCCCGGACCGGCAGGCATGACCATCCATCCCGAGACCGGCCGGGTCTGGGTCGCCAGCCAAAGGGCCGGGGTCGTCACAACGCTCGAACCGGTCGCCAAGTGACCGACCCGATCCTGAACCGTACGGCACATCGCCCGATGTCGAACCGTCACAGCTGCCGCGCCCTCGGGCGCGGCAGGATCGGACGCATCGGCGAACGGTGACACCACAGCCGAACTGGGACGAGCGGTACGGGGGCGAGGGTTACCTGTTCGGCACACGCCGCCGCAGCCGGCATCGTGATCGCTGAGCCCACCACGTTCGAAACCCTCGATGGACGGTGCGTTGCCGCCACCGTTGACGGCAAGTCGGTTCTCGTCGGGAACCAACGTCTTCTCACTGACAACGACATCGCTTTCCCCGAGCACGATCCGACTGCGACCGTCGCGTGGGTAGCTCTCGATGGCGCCGTCGTCGGCGCGATCGCGGTCGCCGACCAGATCCTTCCCGACGACCGCGACGCGATCGCCCAGCTCCGCGCGACAGGTATCCGCCGGATCGCGATGCTCACTGGCGACAACGCTGCCGCGGCCGATCACATCGCCACCCAACTCGGCATCGACGAAGTCGTCGCTGACCTCCTTCCCGACCACAAGGTTGACGCCGTGCGCGCCTTGAAACCATGCGGTGATCGAGTCGCGTTGGTCGGCGATGGAGTCAACGACGCCCCGGCGCTCGCCGCCGCCGATGTCGGCATCGCCATGGGCGTCGACGGCGCCCGGGCCGCCCTCGAAGCAGTCGACATCGCTCTCCTTACCGACGACCTGACCAAGATCGTGTTCGCCCCAGCAATCGCCCGCCGCGCCTACCGCACCATCGAAGAAAACCTGTTCGTCAGCGTCGGCGTCGTCCACGTACTCGCTATCACCGCAGCACTGATCGGTCTCATCGGTCCCGTCCAAGCAGCCATCATCCACCTCGGCCCCGACGTCCCCGTGTTCCTCAACTCCACCAAACTCCTCCGAGTTCACACCGGCACCGGCCATCATGACCGGAACCGTGCACCGACCGTTGGAACTAGCCGTCCCCGCGGCAAAGGCGGAGTGTCTCACACCGGCGAGTGGTGCTCGAGTTCGTTGCGGAGGGAGCGGTACTCCTCGATGGTGATCTCGCCGACCGCTAGGCGGTCATCGAGCTGGCCGATCGGCGACCGAGACTGCCCACGGGTCGTCCGGACCCAAGGCAGAACCAGCAACGCAATCGCCGCCCACATCACGAGCATCATCGGGATCATCAGCCACATCCATCCCCAACCACCATTCCAGTTCATCATCGTCAGCCTCCAGTTCGAGTTCGTCTGTCTTCATTGGACACCGGTGCCGGATCGTCCACCACAGCCGAAAGTCACATCTTGGCTGACTTCGCCGATTCAGCATGCCAACCGAGTGGCCCGCCGCCGGACCGTCTGCGGAGCCGTCCAGGGCGGTGACCGCGTCGCCGTGCGCCACAGCGTTAACGGGCAGTCCGAGCGTGAGCTGCTGCCGCCGATGTCAACCAGATCTTCTCCAAGTACTGCTGTCCGCACCTCAGTTCCATTCATAGACGAGGGCTCTCGCACCAAGAGGCACGGCCAGGTTGGACATAGCCCGGTTGCGACGGAGAGTTGGCGGTGCACGCTGAGCTCCCTTCATGACGTTGCTCGCAGGTGCCGGTATTGGACTGGCGGTCGGGTTCCTCGGTAGCACGACGGCGCGAGCCTCGAGCGAGCCGTCGACGTCATCACCGCCGATGTCGATCGGTGGGTCGAGACGATGGTCGTGGAGGAGTACGGTCACGGTCCTGGTGCCGAGAACCCAGAGCTTCGGCAGCCGCCACTTTCGTTTCGTTCGTGATCGCTGGTTCCCTTCCCCTCGCGCCGTTCGTGATCGGCCTCGCCGGCACGGAGATCCCCGCTGCCGCATGGTGGAGCGTGGTTCTCACGCTCGTCGTTTTCGCTGCCATCGGAACGGTCAAGGGCGCCTTGGTCGGTCGGCGACGGGCACGATCAGCATTGGAGACGGTTGCAGTCGGAGGCCTGGCCGCAGCGATCGCGTTCGTGATCGGCGTCGGGCTTCGCGGTCTCGCCGGCTGAGCCTGCCGCACCGCGCGGCGATGAGCGCACCCCGCTTCGCAAACGCGTCCAGCCATGGCCACCACGGTGGGGCATCTCTCCTGTAGAAATAGCGGAGTACCGTCGCGGTCGATGACCGTCGATGACATGCTTCCGTTCGTCAGTTCGCTGGCGATCGGTTTGCTGGTTGGCTTCGAGCGCGAACGAAGCCAGCGCGGCGGGGTGCGTCAGCT
>JANOKQ010000701.1:0-1863 GCA_031419375.1 Acidimicrobiaceae bacterium | reverse complement strand
CGGCAGTGTCGAGTTGGCAACCGGCGCTGTGCGCGGGTGGCTCGCTGCCGCCGTACTCCTATGCCCCGGTCGGTGACGCTGCCGCCCGCCAGCAGCTTGCTGCGGCGACGCCCGGCGCACCGGGGATGGTCGCTGTCTCCGGCCCGCTGTCGGGGCCGACGGTCGATCCCGCGAGTCCGGCTGTCTATGCCCCGCTGAGTGTTTCGGGGGTGGTCATCGGGTTCAACGTCGAGCGCAACCCGAAGCCCGATGCCCCCGCCGCCGCACAGCAACTCGCCGGTGTGAGGATTGCCGAGCTGAACCTCACGCCGCGCCTGGTGGCCAAGTTGCTCACCCAGTCCTATCGCAGTCAGGTCGCCATCAATCTGGAGCCCGACTTCGCCTGGGTTTCGGGGAACCCGGAGTCCTTGGTCGGCGATCCGGACTTCGTGCGTTTCAACCCTGAGTTCGAGCTCCTCGATCCGGGTGACCGGCGTACCTTCAGCGGCCTGCAACTTCCATCCGGTACCTCGGATGCTGCCCGGCAGGTGTGGGAGTGGGTCTTCGCCGACGCCGAAGCCCTCGACTGGTTGAACGGTGTGCCCGACGAGTGGGGCATGAGGGTCAATCCGGTGTACGCAACCGTGGCAGCGGTCAATTCGACGGGCACCGCGTTCGGTGATCCGGCCCCCAACTCGTTCCCGAAGGCCGACCCGTTCTGCTACCAGGGTCCAAGCCGCGGCACGAACAACTCGATCGTCCCGCCGCTGCTGTGCGGTACCGATTGGATGCCGTACCACCGCGGGTTTGGCGACACCGCCCGGGTGAGCCGCATCGCCTTTGACGGCGCGCGCATCGTCAACAATCCGACGGCGCTCACGTCGTCACAGGTCTGGGTCCGCCAAGAACCGCAGTACCTCGGTCGGCGGAGCATGTTGGCGATCACCGATACACCGTCGGCCAGCCGGTTCGGGCTGCAGATGGCTCGTCTCAGCCGCGCCGGTGACAACGGGCCCGGCCGCGTGTTTGTCGCTGCCGACAATGCTGGGCTCGCCGCCGGGGCCGCATCGATGTCGGCTCGGTCCGAGCCCACAGTGTTAGAACCGAATCCGGCGGCCTCGGCACCGACCGCCTATCCGCTCACGGCGATCGCCTACGCGGCGATCAAACCGCTCTCCCTCGATGCGCAGGCCCGTGCCGAATATGCCGCGTTCATCGACTACGCCTCCGGCCCCGGCCAAGTGGTCGGATTCGAAGTCGGTCAGCTTCCGCCCGGCTACGTATCGCTTCCCGAGAGCATGCAGGCCCAGGCTGCGAGAACGGCGAATCTCGTGCGCACCATGGTCGCTCCGACGCCGACGCCGACGCCGACGCCGAACGCCGCACCGGTGCCGGCGGCCACGCCCACGCCGCCGGAACAGCGACCATCGAGCCCAGCCAGTCCCGCCGCTCCAGCGGCACCGGAAGGCACGGCAGCGGCACCGGAGGAAAGCACCGGCGTTCAAACCGATCCCGGCACCGTGCGGTTGCCCAGCTCTGCGGGACAGCGGCCCGCCAGCACAAGCCAGCCAGGTGCCAGCCAGGCGAGCGCCGCCGATCCGCTCGCGGAGGTTGCCCCGGTCGCCGAGGCAGCGGTCGCCGAAGCCGTTCCTCTCGCCGAGGCCGCACCGGTCGTCGAAGCCGCAGTCGATCCTGCCGATGAACCGGCACCATCGGGTGCCGCAGCCATTCTCACGCCCATCGTCAAACTTGCCCGCAGCCGGTACGCCGTCAGCGGCCTTGGGGTCATGGCGCTGGGCTCGGCATTGGGTGCGTTGGAGATCACCAAGCGTCCCCGCCGCAGGGGATCGGGCAATCCCGATGAGGCCCTGGACCCGGACGTGA
>JANOKQ010000700.1:0-2848 GCA_031419375.1 Acidimicrobiaceae bacterium | reverse complement strand
TCGCTGTCGGCCGGCGATCTATTCGTGGTTGCCGGGTTCCCCGAGGTGGAGATCGGCGACACGATCGCCGGTACCGAAAACCCCGAGGCGCTGCCCCGTTTGGTGGTCGACGAGCCGGTCCTGCGGATGACCTTCGGTGTCAACACCTCACCATTGGCAGGCAAGGATGGCAAGTATCTCACCAGCCGCCACCTGGTCGACCGGCTGAACAAGGAGTTGCTCGGCAACGTCTCGATCAAGTTGTTCGAGACCGGTACACCCGATGTGATCGAAGTCGCCGGCCGTGGTGAGCTGCAGCTCGCGGTGCTGATCGAATCGATGCGCCGCGAAGGCTACGAGCTGCAGGTCAGCCGACCCGAGGTGATCACCAAGGAAGTCAACGGCAAGCGTTTCGAGCCACAGGAGCGCGGTGTGTGCGATGTTCCTGACGAACACGTCGGCACCATCACCCAAGAGCTTGCCCCACGCAAGGGCCGCATCACCGACCTGCGTTCCGGCGATGCCGGCCGCACGATCGTCACCTTCGAATGCCCGAGCCGCGGCCTGATCGGGTTCCGATCGCTGCTGATGACCGCCACCCGCGGCACCGCGCTGCTGCATCAGCACCACCTCGGCTGGATGCCGTGGGCCGGCGAGATGCCCGACTCGCGTGGTGGGGCAATGGTGTCTGACCGTCTCGGCATGACCACCGGCTATGCGCTTGACAAGCTGCAGCTCAGCGGCCAGTTCTTCGTTGCGCCCGGTGAACAGGTGTACGAAGGCATGGTCGTGGGCGAGTGCTCGCGTGAGGACGAGATGGTGGTCAACGCCATTCGCCCCAAGGAAAAGAACAACATCCGAACCCACAGCCACGACGACGCGGTCAAGTTGCCGACACCAAAGATCCACACGCTGGAAACGGCGATCGAGTGGATCGCCGGCGACGAGCTGGTCGAGGTGACCCCGAAGGCGATCCGCATCCGCAAGCGTTTCCTCGGCGTCGAAGAGCGCCGCAAAGCCAACAAACGCGTTCCCGTCTGACGCCCCCTCCAGCCGAGGAGGAGAGCGAGCCCGCCTAGCTTCGGTGCGGGCTTGGTCGTGTCCTTTCCGCGCTCTGGTGGCGCGTGATGGACACGAACGACCCCGGTGTGGGGTTGTTCAGCGTTGCTCGGCCGGTTGTTCAGCGGCGCCGGACGGCCGGGTGGGGGAGCGGCGTCCACCTCGGGCGGGTGAGCAGTGCGACCATCTGGGCGTAGACCTTGTCGCCGACCATGCCGGAGATCTCGTCACGCAGGTACTCATACACGGGCACGCTGCCGACGAACGCATCGGGGGACTCGGTGCACCACCAGTGGAACTCGTCGCCGCCGGGGCCCCAGTCGCGTCGCTTCCACTCGCGCAAGGTGGAGGTGAGGTGGCCGTTGTCGTCGGTGTGCTGATCGAGGCGGAGCGGGAGCTGCCAGCACACGTTCGGCTTCCAGTCCATCGGTCGCTCACCGGCGTCGAGCGCGGCGCGGTGCAGCGCGCAGCCGGGACCGCCGGGGAAGCCTGGCCGGTTGAGGAAGATGCACGCGTCGTCGACCAGGCGGGAGACGGTGGCGACATCCGCGCCGCCGCCAGCTGCGGTGTCGCCGTCACCAGCGGTGGCGAGGAAGCCGTGTTTGCGGCCCTGCTTGGCGTACTGCCACACCTTCGGGGTGAGGCGGACCACGGCCCGCACGACGGTTTGCACGTCGTCGTCATCGACGAAGTGGGCGCCGTAGCTGCAGCACCCCTGGGCCATCTCCGTGGCGTCGGCATCGAGCACGCCCTTGCATCCGTTGCCGTAGATGCAGCTCCAGTTGGATCGCAGGAACGTGGCGTCGAACACCCAGGTCCGTGTGTCGACGTCGTCATCGAAGCTGATCCACTCGTGCGTATCGAGCAGATCCGGCACGGCTTTGGGCGCGGCTTTGGGCGCGGCTGATGGGCGAGGGGAAACGGGCACATCGGCGAATGTAGGCGCTCGGTAGGCTCGGTGTTGCATGACGACTACCGCCGATGAGCTCCGCTCGACGTTCACGAACTTCTTCGCCGTCCGCGGCCATCACGTGGTGCCGTCGGCGAGCCTCATCCCACACGATCCGACGGTGTTGTTCACCGTTGCCGGGATGGTGCCGTTCAAGCCGTACTTCGTCGGCGACGAGGTTGCCCCGTTCAAGCGTGCCGTCAGCTCGCAGAAGTGCGCCCGGGCCGGCGGCAAGCACAACGATCTCGACGACGTCGGGCGCACCAAGCGTCACCTGGTGTTCTTCGAAATGCTCGGCAACTTCAGCTTCGGCGACTACTTCAAGACCGATGCGATTCCGTGGAGCTGGGAGCTGGTCACCGAGGAGCTCGGCTTCGATGGCGACCGGTTGTGGATCACCGTGCACGACAGCGACGACGAGGCCGAAGCGATCTGGCACGAGCAGGTCGGTGTGCCGATGGACCGCATTCAGCGCCTCGGTGACAAGGACAACTTCTGGCAGATGGGCGACACCGGACCGTGCGGGCCGTGCAGCGAGATCCACATCGACCGCGGCCCGGCGTTCGGCCCCGACGGCGGCCCCCTCGGCGACCCCCACGGCGACCGCTTCATGGAGTTCTGGAACCTCGTGTTCATGCAGTACAACCAGAGTTCCGACGGCACCCGCTCGCTGCTGCCGAAGCCCTCGATCGATACCGGTGCCGGACTCGAACGCATCCTGTGCCTGCTGCAGGGTGTCGACGCGGTGTGGGAGACCGATCTGATGCAGCCGCTCATCGATCAGGCGTGCAGCCTCACCGGCAAGACGTACCGTGCCGGCGACTACGAGGACCGGGTCAGCTTCAGCATGCGTGTGCTCGC
>JANOKQ010000699.1:0-3283 GCA_031419375.1 Acidimicrobiaceae bacterium | reverse complement strand
GGCGAGCACTCGGCGCACTACTACTTCCTCAAGAACTTCCGCGCCGACAGCGGCCTGATTGCCAGCATGCTCGTGCTGAACGAAGTCAGCCGTGCGCACACGGATCTGTCAGTGATCCGCAAGCCGTTCGAGCGCTATTCGTCCAGTGGCGAGATCAATACCCAAGTCGGCGACACTGCCGCGGTCATCGAGAAGGTGTCCGCCCAGTTCGAGGGGTTTGAGCAGGACGACCTTGACGGCCTCACAGTGGATTGCGGCCCGTGGTGGTTCAACCTTCGCCCGTCCAACACCGAGCCGCTCCTGCGGCTCAACCTCGAAGCGCCCGATCGCGCCGCGTGCGACCGCCATGTGGCCGAGGTGCTCGCACTCATCACCAGCGACTGACCCAGGCCGCTGCCCGAAAGGAACTGTTCATGTCGCTCGATCCACGATTGCTGTCCGTGCTGGCGTGCCCGCAGGACAAGGGCCCGCTGTACTACCTCGGCGACGAGGGGGGCCTGTACAACCCACGCTTACACCGCCGTTATACGGTGCGCGACGGCATCCCGGTGATGTTGATCGACGAGGCCGAGGCCGTATCCGACGCCGATCACGCGGCGATCATGGCGCGCGTCGAGGCCGAAGCAATCGCTCCGACGTTTGCCGCGGCCTCGGCCTGATTCCGTCCTGCTATAATCCTCACTGCATGAGGTCTCAACACCACCATACGCGGTTGTCAACGATTGCGCGGACGATGTTGGTCGCACTTGTCGCGGCCTCGGCCGTGTTCACCGCGACCCCCTCCGGTGGCAGTGTTGCGGCCGCACCGGTCCCGGTTCCGGGGCTTGGCGCCGGCGGCGAGTATCACCCCCTTGCCCCGCAGCGAATCTATGATTCGCGGGCCGCGTCACCGGTCAACGAGTCCGCTCCTGGGCCCAAGCCGGCGACCTCGGCGCAACCGACGTTCGACATCGGCGTGCTGGGCCTCGGCGGTGTGCCGAACCGGCCGGCGGATGTGCTCGCCGTGGTGGTCAACATCACCGTCACCGAGCCCACCGCGGGCGGCTGGCTGAACGCGTATGGAGCCGGGGCGACCGGCGGCATCGCCTCGATCATCAACTTCACTCCGCAACAGAACGTCCCCAACCTGGCGATCGTCCGCCCGGGCACCGACGGCCGATTGACGATCAAGTTGTTCACCCCCGCCGCGTCGGCGACGGCGCATGTCGTGGTCGATGTGTTTGGTTGGTTTTCGACCAGCTCCAACGCCACCCGCGGCGCCCGCTTGGTGCCCATCTCGCCAGGCCGCCTGCTCGACACGCGCTCGGCGTTCAACCGCACACCGGCCAACACACCCCTCGGCCAGGGCGAGACGCTCGAGCTGCAGTTCCGCGGCGCGCAGCTCGCCACCGGCGAAGTTCTCCCGTCGTCGGCCAACATCGTCGGCGCAGTGCTCAACGTCACCGGCGTCAACGACCTCGCCACCAGCGCAGCAACGTTCCTGTCGGTCGTGCCCGAGAGCCTCGGCGGCGCGGCGCCGACCACCTCCAACGTCAACCTGGCCCGCGGCCAGATCAAGCCGAACATGGTGATCGTGCCGCTCGGCGCCGATGGCAAGATCCGCCTGTTCAACAACAGTGGCACCGCCCACGTCGTCGTTGACGTTGCCGGCTACCTGCTCGCAGGCGAGCCGGCCACCACCCGCCAGGGTCGCGTGGTGCCGCTGACCACGCCGTTCAGGGTGTTCGACACCCGTGAGGCGCAATGGGGGGCGGTCTCGCTCGGGCCCACACAGGCCGAGGATTGGAGCTTCGCCGACTTCGCCTCCTCGGTCAACATCGGTGGCATCGCTGTCGGCAAGCAGCTCGCGGTCATCGGCAACCTCACGTCGGCTTCGCTGACCCGGCAGGTGCCCACCGTGCCGGTCAGTAGCTTCCTCACGGTGTACCCGACCGGTTCGCCGCGGCCGGAAGCGTCGAACCTGAACATGGTCGAAGGCGCTGCCGTGCCGAACCTGGCGATCATGAAGTACGGCGCCAACGCCACCGTGCAAGTGTTCAACCTGTCGGGCAACAACCACTACCTGTACGACGCCTCGGCCGTGGTGCTGGCCGACTGACATTCCGCTGGCATCCCACTGTGGGCCGGTACACTCGTGCCCGCTCGTGGGCTGATTCCGACCGTGTTCGTCACGGCCGGTGAGCGTGCGCCAGTTGGTGCCGGCCCTCTCCAGTACCCCATCACGTCGTTCCCCTGGCCTGCCGTTTCCCTGGCCCGCCGTTCCCCTGGAGGGTTCCCATGTCGTCCACCGTCACCGCCCCATCTCCCGCATCACAGCGCGACTTTCGCGTCGCTGATCTCTCCCTCGCGCCGTTCGGCCGCAAGGAGATCCACCTTGCCGAACACGAGATGCCCGGCCTGCGTGCGCTGCGCAAGGAGTACGGGCCGTCGAAGCCGCTTGCCGGGGCGCGCATCTGCGGCTCGCTGCACATGACCATCCAGACCGCCGTGCTGATCGAGACGCTTGTCGAGCTCGGTGCCGAGGTGCGCTGGGCCAGTTGCAACATCTTCTCGACGCAAGACCACGCTGCGGCGGCCGTGGCCGTCGGGCCGAACGGCACCGCGGAAGATCCCCAGGGCGTCCCCGATTTTGCCTGGAAGGGCGAGACGCTGGAGGAGTACTGGTGGTGCACCGATCAGATGATGACGTGGCCGGCCGGTCCGAACGGCGAAGAGAACGGCCCGAACATGATCCTCGACGATGGCGGCGACGCCACGTTGCTGATACACAAGGGCCGCGAGTTCGAGATTGCCGGGGAGGTCCCCGATCCCACGTCGGCATCGAACCCCGAATTCGCGATCGTACTCGGCCTGCTGCAGCGTTCGTTGAACACCGATCCCACCAAGTGGACCCGCCTGGCGGCCGGCATCAAAGGCGTCACCGAAGAGACCACGACCGGTGTGATGCGGTTGTACAAGATGCTCGAAAAGGGCGAGCTGCTGTTCCCGGCGATCAACGTCAACGACTCGGTCACCAAAAGCAAGTTCGACAACCTCTACGGCTGCCGCCACTCGCTCGTCGACGCGATCTGCCGCGCCACTGACGTGATGCTCGCCGGCAAGGTTGCCGTTGTGGCCGGGTATGGCGATGTCGGTAAGGGTTGCGCGCAGGCGTTGAAGGGTCAGGGATCGCGTGTGATCGTCGCCGAGATCGACCCGATCAACGCGCTCCAGGCGGCGATGGAGGGCTACCAGGTCACCACGATCGACGACGTCGTCAGCACCGCCGACATCTTCGTGTCGG
>JANOKQ010000698.1:0-5477 GCA_031419375.1 Acidimicrobiaceae bacterium | reverse complement strand
CGCAAGCGCGGCTACAAGGAAGATATCAAGACGTGGGGCCAGCTCGGTCTCACCGGCGAGGTGATGAGTGGCAACGATCTCGATCGCCTCGACGACACCCAACTCGGCGACCGGATCGACGGGGTGTCGGTGTTCGCGCGGGTCGCACCCGAACACAAGATCCGCCTCGTCGCAGCCCTGCAGGCACGAGGCAATGTCGTGGCGATGACCGGTGACGGTGTCAATGATGCGCCGGCGTTGAAGAAGGCCGACATCGGTATCGCGATGGGGATCACCGGCTCCGACGTCACCAAGCAAGCCGCGACCATGGTCCTCACCGACGACAACTTCGCGACGATCGTCGACGCTGTCCGCCGGGGCCGAACGATCTACGACAACATCGTCAAGTTCGTCCGCTTCCAACTCGCGACCACCCTCGGGTTCTCACTGCTGTTCCTCCTCGCCGGCGTGTTCGGGATCGCCGACGGCAAACCGTTCACGGCGATCGCGATCCTGTGGGTCAACATCGTCATGGACGGCCCACCCGCGATGGCACTCGGACTCGATCCGACCAGTCGCGACGTGATGCGACGCCGACCGCGACCGGCCGCCGAACGGATCATCACCCGACCCCGCTGGCACGCCATCGGGCTCTCCGCGTTCGTGATGGCCGCCGGCACCCTCGCCGTGCTCGTCATCGCACCCGGCGATGAACCAGCCGCGGGGGCAGCCACCATCGCCGCGACGATGGCGTTCAACACGTTCGTGCTGTTCCAGTTCTTCAACCTGCTCAACAGCCGCAGCGAAACCCGCACCGTCTTCCACCGCGACACCCTCGCCAACCACTGGCTATGGGCCTCGTTGACCGGGGTGATCCTGCTTCAGGTCGCCGTCACCCACCTCGGGCCACTGCAACGCCTGTTCGAAACCACCGCAATCACCGCTTCCAACTGGGCCGTGTGCATCCTGGTCGCATCGAGCGTGTTGTGGATCGAAGAAGCCCGCAAGCTCGTCCACCGCATCCAACACACCAACCCCAAGGAGATCTACCCATGAAATGCCCAGCCTGCCCCGCCATCTCGCTCGTCATGACCGACCGATCCGGCATCGAGATCGACTACTGCCCCGAATGTCGCGGCGTCTGGCTCGACCGCGGCGAACTCGACAAGATCATCGAACGAACGGCCCCCCGCCTGCCCGCCCCCCGACCCGCACCGCCCATTGGCACCTATCCGGCCGATGCGATGGCGGCACCCGGGCGGCCTGCCCGCCGGGACCGTGACGACGACGACGACGATTTCGACGATGACGATCGCCGCCGTTCCCAACCCGACTTCACCAGCGACGGCCGACCGACCGGGAAACGTCGCAAGAAAAGCCTGTTTGGCGAGCTGTTCGACTTCTGACCACCTGACGCGCCGGATCCGCTCAGATTGGGTCGATCTCCGGTTGCCGACGGCTGACGCAGCCAGTTCAGCGGCCGCGGATGAGCGACGGCAGGCGCTCGGGACCCACAAGATCGCGGAACGCCTTGACCGTGTAACCGATGACGGTGACATCGGTGCGGGCCCGCGCCGTCGCAGATCGGCGCAAACCGAACAGCGGTCCCATCTCGCCGACGTGCTCACCCGGTCCGATCGTGCCGAGCACCATCTCACCATGGCCGGTGTCGCGGACGACTTCGATCTCGCCGGCATCGACCATGTAGATCAGATCGCTCGGGTCGCCCTGACGAAACAGGTCCTGCCCAGCGGGGACGTGCACCTCTTTGGGTGCAGAGTCGTCGTTCGGCAAGAAGTTGGGGCGCATCTCGATGATCTGGTCGGCGAGGGCGAGCATCCGGTCGTCATGGGTGGACACCACCACCACCCGCCCGCCGTCGGTGAGGCGACGGATCAGCCGCAGCACTCCCTCCACCTGAACGTAATCGAGGTGCGCGGTGGGTTCATCAGCCAACACCAACGGAGGATCAAGTGCAATCGCACGCGCGATCGCCACCCGTTGCTGTTGCCCGCCGCTCAGGTTATTCGGCTTGTGCGTGAGACGGTCACCGAGGCCGACCCCTTCGAGCAATTCGATCGCTTTGTCCCTGGCCGCCTTGGCCTTCACGCCGGCAGCGCGCATCGGCACCGCGACGTTCTCCACACTGGTGAGGCTGGGGACGAGGTTGAACGCCTGGAACACCACGCCCACGCCGTGGCGCCGGTAGGTGGTGAGGTGCTGTCCGGCGAGCGCGGTGATGTCGGTGTCGCCGTAGGTGATCGATCCCGAGGTGGGCTTCAAGATCGCCGACATGCACGACAGCAACGTCGTCTTGCCACACCCCGACGGCCCGAGCAGCAACGCCAGCGAACCGGCCTTCACGGTGACGTTCAATTTGTCGAGTGGGCGAACCGTGTAGTCGCCCTTCACGAACTCGACGGTGAGGTCGTTGATGTATAGGTCGCCTCCGACGCCCAACTGCGGTGCGGACATGGCTCAGCCCCCGAACGCCAGTGCGGGCTCGACCGTGGCGGTCTTGCGCAGCGAGATCAGGCTAGCCAGCAGTCCGACGACGACGGTGACCACCGGGAGCAGCGCGAAACCGCTCGCCGGGATCTCGACGTTCATCGGGAACAGCGGTGCCAGCACGAGCGCCAATAACGCAGCCAGCACAGCGGCGGCGAGCGACAACACGACGGCCTGCAAGGCGAGGCCCACGCCGATCGCCCACGTCGACGTACCGGTGGCTTTGAACACGGCGAAGTCGCGGGTGCGCTCCATCGCCTGCAGGTACAGCACCGACCCGATGATCGTTGCCGCCACCAGCCACAGCAGGAACCGCACGAGGCTGATCGACGACATGGCATCATCGAGTGGGCGTAACACGTCGTCTTTCACCTCGGCGTTCGTCATCAACCGCAGTCCGGTCGGTGCAGTGTCCGGCATTTCGTCGTACAGGAACGCCGTCACCAGCGGTTGACCCTGCACGGTGATCGCTTGTGCCTCGGCGAGCGCGACATACACCATCGGCGAACCTGCGAACAGGCGCTGCCCAGACACCGTGCCGACCACGCGAAGATCTCTCCCGGCAATCTACAGCGTCTCGCAAATGTCGACCCCTTCGAGGTCCTCGTCGACGACCGCCTCGCCCGGTCCGGCGAGCGCCGACCCCGCGGCGGCGACCGGCGACCCGAGGCGACCTGGCTCGACACCGAACACGATGATGTCGACCACCGCTCCCGCGCCGGGGATGGTTTGGCGCAGCACCATCGCCGGGGATGCGTTGCCGTCACCCGCCGCGGCGAGAGGTACCGGGGTGAAGGATGTGAACGGCCCCGACGCCTGATCCGACACCGCCCACCCGGACGCCCCGACCGCGTCGAGGGTGCGGTCGACTTCGAGCGAGAACGATTCTGCCAGCCCCGTCATGATCAACCCCATCGCAAAGACCAAGGCGACACCCGACATTGCGATCACGAATCGTTTGCGGCGCCATTGCAGATCGCGCAGTGCAGCTCGGATCACATCATGCCCCCTCTTCCGCAGGCGAAGGTACACCACCCCGGGCGGCAAGCCATTCCTGTAGCCGCAGCAACGCGGCCGCGTGCCCGCGTTCCACGACCGGGGTCATCTTGTCGAACTCCAGTAGGCCCACGCCGTGCATCTCGATGTCGAGGTACAGGTCGGCGGTGCCATCAGTACGCATCGCCGCCCGGCGTCCCTCCGATCCCGTGATCATCGTGCGCATCAGCACCGACGCGACCCCCGGGTAGGGGGACCGCTTGCGGCCGACGAAGTGCCGCAACGCGTTGAATCCCGACACGTAGTTCCCATAGTTCGCACTGGTCGACGGACCAGCCGTCGGAGCGACGTCGACGGCGATGACGGTGGCGATCGAGGGGTCGGCGCGCATCACGTCGGCGGGCACGTTGTTCAACACCCCGCCGTCGACGAGCAAGTCGTCGCCGTATGGCACCGGGGGAAGGACACCGGGAATGGCGATGCTGGCGCGGATGGCAGTGACCAGATCGCCACGTCGGTGTACTTCGACGCTCGAACGGGTGAGGTTGGTCGACACGCAGTACAACGGAACCCACAGATCCTCCACGTCGATCCCGCCGAAGACGCTGTGCAGGTTCGCCGTGATCCGCTTCGCTTTCAGCAGCGACACAAGCGGGAACGTGTAGTCGATCAATCGGTTGAACTGCTTGGCACTCAGCGTCAGCAGCTCGTTCATGTCGTCATACATCGCTGCGCCGGCGGCGAAGATCGATCCCATCGACGCCCCTCCGATCCGGTCGATCGGAATTCCCAACTCGTTCATCGCCTTGATCACCCCGAGGTGAGCAAAGCCACGTGCTCCGCCGCCACCGAGAACGAGCCCGAAACCGGCCCCCACACTGAGGCGGGCGAGACGAGCGATATCGACCGGGTTGTCGCGGCGGACATGATGAACCTCGTCGAAGCGGTCGCGTATCGCACTCGATGTCGCCGTGGTGGGACGCGTCGTCGACGCGTCGTCCACAACGACCAGCCAACGAGGTACCCCGGTCTCAACGCTCGAGTCCAGGAACCGGGCAATGGTCGCTTCGGTCTCACTGTTCGGCGCCGCGGCGGCAACAACGACAACCGTGTCCGCACGCTGCATGATCCGCCGGGACCACTCCGTCGGGGTGTGGTCGGCGAGGTAGATCACCTGCTGGTGGGCTGCTTCGAACTCGTGCAGGAGTTGCGACAAGCGGGCGTCGAGCAGGCCAGTGGATGCCGACTGCGAGCCACCGCTGCGACCGAGCAGCGAATCCGCACGATCACTGCTCAGCAACGCTGTGGGCCCGAGAGCCTCTAGGGCGCGCATCATCGGCGTCACGAGATTGGCGGAGTCGATGTCGTCGACGACCACAACAGCGACCGACCGCGCCGTGCGCGCCTCGCTGCGGACTCCATGCATGCGCGCCACCAGGCGGCGCAGCATCAACATCGCGAACTCGGCCCGGGTGCCGAGCAGATGTTCGAAGTCCGCGACCGAGATACGGGCAAGCGAGGTGTCGCGCAGCGCAGTGACGGTGGCGGTGCGTGGCGAACGCTCGATGATCGCCACCTCGCCAACCACCTCGTTGCGGCCCACCACCCCGATCACCTCGGTGCTCTCGCCGGGCCCACGGCGGCTGACCTGCAACCGCCCGGACAGTACGAAGTAGGCGGCATCGGGCTGATCGCCTTGTTCGAACAACGTCGCGCCTGCGACGAGATCAACCCAATCAGCCACCTCGAGCAGTTTCGGAACGAGATCCGCTGCGGAGGCACCGAGCACCTCGATCACCATTTCGGCCACGTGGACACTGTTCAGTCGCTGCCGCGCCGATTCGGTGATTCGAGACGCCTGTTCAGGGTGGGCACCGAGCCACCTGACGAGGTCGTCCGGCTCGATCTCGACCACCTCGACGGCGGTGTTCCCGGCGGCCGCCCGCAACGTGGCCGACCGTCTCAGGCCGGCGAGCGCGGCCACCTCGCCGACG
>JANOKQ010000697.1:0-5482 GCA_031419375.1 Acidimicrobiaceae bacterium | reverse complement strand
GTCTGTTTGACGAGTTCCATCAGGACGAACGACTCGAGCAACGCTCCTGACGCAGTCGCGTCAGGGTCCATCAGCCGATCAGGATTCAGCCCAAGCAGGAATGCAGCGAGTCCCGTGTCGGTCACGTGAATTTTTGGGTGCCGTCGAGCACGCGCTGCAGTGCTGCCGGCAAACGGCGGAAGCAGGTACGACAAGAAGATGGTCTCGACCAGGGGAAGGTAGCGGCGCATCGAGTCCGCCGACATTCGGGCCGCGTCGCTGAGAGTGGCGGCGTTGAGAACCGAGGCGGTTCGCTCGGCGAGCAAGCGTAAAACCGTTTCGAGCTCCACGCGTTCGGCCAGGCGCCCCATTTCGGCGATGTCTCGCTGGCTGACCGTGCGCACGTAGTCGGCCAGAAACTCGGTTCGATCGCGCGACGATGTCGCGGCGACGGCTTCGGGGAATCCACCGATGCACACTCGCTGGAAAACATCAGGCCGCGTCAAAGTCGGACTTGACGATGCGGTTTCACCTGACGGGACGGGACCACCTCCGATCAGTGAGTGGACCTCTCGCCCGCTTGACTCGCCCGCCGCCGTCGCCATGACAACGAACGAATCCGGGACCTGGGCTATCGCCGGAGCCCCGACCCACATCACCGCCGTCGACACGCAAACGGTCGGAGGCGACCGAGTGTCCGGCATCCGACGCTTCACCTCCTAGCCGTCTCTTCGCGTCGGTCGATACGAAGCTGTTCACGACTTGGTGGACCGACATGAGGGCCATGTGATCACGCTCATGTGCATCTGCCCCGATTGGGATGACCGTGCAAGCACCAGGCCGCCGTGCGCTACACCGAGCCGTCTGCATTTTCGTTGCAGTCGAATACTCGAGCGAGCGTCTGGCAGACGTCTGAGAGCCAGCGGTCCGGCACGGAACCGGCTCGGTTCACGAGGTCGGTGATCGCCAGTGGGGTTACCTCGCGGCAACAGAACGCGGTTGGTTCGTTCAATGTGCCGGTCTGCAGGAGAACTTCATCAGGCCATCCCCGCAGGTTTGTGGTGCCCGGTACGACCAACACCTTGCTGAGCCGGCGATTCATGCTGTCGGTGGACAGCACCAGCACGGGGCGAAGCTTTGAGCCCGCCGGTGCCCACCAGATCTCGCCGCGTTTCGGCCATGCCTTGGTCACCCGTCGCCATCCAGATCGGCCCACCCGACAACGGCCTGAGCATTGAGGTCGACGAACTCGTCGGACTCATCGGGAAGCACACGAGACCAGGCGTCATCCCAAGCCTTGCGGTCCCACTCGATGAGCTGACGTCGCAGAGCAATACGCACTGCGTCGGACCGGTTGGCGGCGAGACCCCGCGCAATGACCTCATCAAGACGAGCCATGTCCCGGTCATCAAGCTTGACGTTCACTGGTGGCACACCAAGAGTATAGCGATCGGTAAATCAGATGACTGCACGAATAGTAAAGTAATCAGCTGTGTTGCTTGCCGAATGATCGAGATTTTTCGGCAGTCCGCGAATTCTGCCCGGACCCGAACGACGACGATCCACTTCTGGGGGAGTAACGCACCAGAACGCACCACGAATCGACGGAGGGCAGGGAAGCAGCTTTGCCAAAAACCCACCCTGAACTGGTACTTCGTTCGGAGCAGGTGACGGGAATCGAACCCGCGTTCTCAGCTTGGAAATCGATCCTGGTGGTTTTCTGACCTGCGCCGATTCTCAAAGGACCAGCTCAGAGGTGTTATCCGGTTCCCCCACCGTTGCCCTGTGATGCCTATTTCTGCTCCGTCGTGGCACGGATATGGCACGACGGGGGCCGCGAATGTCCAGGATATGTACGCGAGAAATCGAGAGAGTAGTGCGCCGGTGACCTACCTCAGCGGCGCTCCCGAGCGAAACTGCCTTACGTGGGAAGTCTCAATCGGCGTCCCGTGGACTCCCCAGTCCCAGCGTCAAGGTACGCATTGCACTGCTCGAGAATCGCGTTGGCTCCATCGAACGAAGTCCAATCGACGGCGGCCGCCCACCGCTGCGAGAACTCGAGCACTGCCACCAGCTGCTCGCCGTGTCCAGCGCCGTTCGAGAAGCCACTCAGGGCCGCTAGGTAGTTGTTTCGGTAGACGTTCGGGATGACCAGGCGGACCTCGCCTGCCGTCGACAGCTCGGCGTTCGCTGCGAGGCGGGCGATGCGGCCGTTGCCGTCGTCGAACGGGTGGCACTCGGTGATCAGCGCCATCATCCCCGTCGCCCGCGCCAAAGGCTCACGCAGTCGGTCGAGGAGTTCAAAGCCCTTGCGCAACGTTCCTTCGACCAAGCCCGGTTCGACGAACTGATAGCCGCCGGCGAAGTTCGGCAGGTTCTTGAATTCACCTGGGCGCCTGTCGGGACGGGCCGCCATGAGCACGGCGTGCCGGCCACGCAGCAACTCGATCAGTTCGTCCCCCGAACGGGGCACGTGTGCCCGGTTGTTGCTGTCGATTGCGAGGCGATAGGTGGCTGCAACGTCGTGGGCGTCCTCCGGGCGTGCCTCAGGGATCACACCCTCGACGGCGATGCGTCGCGCCTCGTCCACCCCGAACTCGGTGCCCTCGATGAAGTTCGAGAAGTAGGACTCGAAGAACGCCAGCCACTCCCACTGCGACCCTGGCGAGAACGCTGGACACGGCATCGGCGGTCGCGCCAGCAAGACATCGACAAGGCCCTCGAGCATGTCGATCCGGTGCCTGTCGAATGGCGATCCAGCAAGTCGCGCGGCGAGCCGGTCACTCCGTCGCGGCCCAGAGGGGGAGAACGTACCGAGTACGGCAGCCAAGCGTTGTCGCACGACGTCGACCGCGAATGGGTCGAACGAACCTGCGATGACATCGAGCTGGCCCAACGTTTCCTGGATCCGTCCCGCTCCGCCCGAGCGGGCGAGTTCATCGATGCGGTCATCCACTGCGGATGTGCCGGCACGGAAGCGAGGCTGGCGACCTCGCAGGTAGACGTTCTCGACGAGCTGCCGAGCTTGCCCGGACAACGAGAGACCGAACGGAAGGCCCATGTCTCCGGGTAGTGCTGGCGGTCCGACGAAGGGCACGACGGTCACCCCTGGCAGCGCCAACTCGGTGCGCCGTGGTGGATCAGGGTGGGCGATGTACACCTCGCCGTTGACGGCGACCCCGCCGGCCAACGCGGTGCGACCACAGAAGACTGCCCCAGGCCAGATGTGTGCGATCACCGCGTGCAAGTGGTGGCGGGCGACCTGTTCCGGCGGAAGGGTGGCGCCCACGGCATAGAGCCCGCTGGCCAATCGCAAAGCCCTCCCTGAGCTGGCTTGGCGACTCAGACGCGAGTGGTCGGCTGGCGTCGCGACGACAAGGTCGCCGTGCGGTGGTCTCGTTGAGAGATTCATGGCTTCAAATGTTCCGACCTTTGGTCGGCCTGCAAGAATCGTACCTCCAAATGGACGCTACGCAAGAATCATGACCGTAAACATCCAGCTGCCAGACGAGCGACGTGTGCGAAACGGAGCCACAAATGTCCATCCGTGACGCCGCTCCGCAAGAATCCCGCCTCTAAACCTCGATGGGACCCCGAACACCGCAATCATGCGGGCACGGAGGATGGCGATCCCGAGAGGGCCGGCCGCTCAGGACAACTCAACCGGCGCCATGGACTAACCGTTCGGCGGAGATCCAGTGCCGTGGATCACCTGACTCGAGGAGGTCGAGGGCCACTGCCGCTTGCGGCTGCGGCACCAACTCGACCGGCTGCTCCACCTGCGGGATCGGCGTAACCATCGAAGACGACACCGGCGTCCGCTGGACCTTCTGCCACGGCAACGCCCTCCACGTACAAGTCGGCGACGTCGTCGACGCCGGGATGCAGATCCTCACCTCGGTCAAACCGGCCGATCAAGCGGCCCGCACCTCCACCTCCAGATCCACACCCCCTGCGGCACCCTCCGCTGCCCCCAACCCCTCCTCGCCTCACTCCGCGACCACGGGGTCGGCATCGACCCGACGGGCCTGCCGCTCGTCGGTTGTTTTTACTGAGAGGACGAACGGATCCTCCAACGCGTGCCCCCGTGGCCGTGCGTGGCCGTGGGGCTCCCGAGCATTGATTGCGGCATCGACCGGCGCGACACAAACGGCGGTCAGCAGAGATTCGATTCCGACTTTCTACCCGTCGCCCCGCAGATCCATTGCAAGATCCGGTTCTGCGATCGCCTGCCGGATGAGTCGTTTCGTGATCGCGCGCATTAGGTCGCAGATGTCTTTGATTGTGAATGACCGGTATGGCTGCCTCGCGAGAAGCTCGACGGTCGATTCGCCGTGAGCTAAACGGCTGCGGTAGGCGTACAACTTGGCGACGACTTGCGGAAGTGGCAGTGCCCAGCGCTCGATGTCGGTCGCTTCCTCACCAGGACGCGATACACGCCGCCGTTCGAGAAGTGGGATCTTCATGCGGAGCTGCTTCGTCAATGAGTCCTGCGGATCGGTTGGGCTCGGATCATGAGTCAGCAAGGCCTCCCACACGATGAAATGTCCGAGCTGCCAAAGTGAACTCATCCGCGTGAGCAAGTCCAGCTCGACGAAAAGCCGGACGGCACGCTGAATGGGCTCGTAGCCTTCCCGGACAGACAACGCGAGAAGGCTGTCAACGAGGTCGCTCGCAAGGTCGAGGTCGGAAGCATGAAGCTCCAAATCGTGCATCAGAAACGCCAGGTCCTGAATCCCAACCAAGTCGTTCGCGTGCCAGGGGACAGCAACCGGGAACTCCTGCGGAGAAGCCTGGGCCGTGAGGCCGATACGGATCTCCTTGTCAAGAAGACGAAGGGCAGACGCGGCTAGGGCGACGCGGTCGTGCGCGGGGGTGTCCTCGTACGTCCAATCTGCATGAAGGGTGAGATAGAGATCGGGCGGGTTCGCGACCGGGACAAGCGTGACGGACGTCGAAGGCAGTCCTTCCGGAACGCGCCCAAGTTCAAAGGGATTCCCGAGGGACGAGCACGCCTGCAGCGCGACAATCCGGTCCGAGAGCGCGATTCGAATTGGTTCGGGTGGCCGCTCGAGTGTGAGTCCATCAGCAAGTTTGAAAGGCAGCTTCACATCGGTCGTGGTGGGCTGCATCACAAGGCCCCACATCCCGGGCACCACGCCGTCAGATCTCGTAAAAGTCACGTGTCGATCCTGTCACCCGATGTCGCGGATCGCTACGCACCGGCTGGACGAGTTCGCCCACGGGAGGTGCACGAGAACGACTTCCCGATCGTTGAGACCAGACCGCGCTCTACGGCCAGCTGATCGGACTCCATCGGCAACCGTAGAAAGACACCGAACTACGCTTTGGTGGTGAGTGCTCCACCGCGGTCTGCCGGCAGGGTTGCGCGATTGTCGGGGTGTTATATGCCGAGGATGGTGAGTGCTCGGGTGGTGTTGCGGGCGATGTGGCGGAGTGCTTTGGCGATGTTGGTGTGGCCGTGGAGGCGTAGTGCGCTGAT
>JANOKQ010000696.1:0-2146 GCA_031419375.1 Acidimicrobiaceae bacterium | reverse complement strand
GGGTGAGGTACGACCGGTCGAGGTCGCCCATCAGGTACTTGATCGCGTGGAACGCCGGAGAGGCATGGGGCTTCACGGCAACTTTGTCGTTGCCGTTCAGGTGGGCGAACCACAGCGCCGTCATGATGCTCACCATCGAAGCTGTCGACGCCATGTGGCCGCCGACCTTGACCGCGAACTCGGCCTCCCGGCCAGGCGGCGCGGCGGGCGGCGGGCGCTCGCGGTTGGCGTGATCGACTATTCGCACCGCCAGCCACAAGACCCGTTGCTGGATCGAATCGAGCGTGTCCAGATCGGGTGCGTCGGACATGTTGGTCGCCATGGGTGCACGATAGGCAGGCATGCTCGAGTCGCTGCGAGGCTGACGAGGTGAACCGAACGATCATGCCCGCATCCATCGCCGCCCCCGTCGCCAACTACGCGCACGCCGTACTGGTCGAGCGGGCGGAGCGCACGCTGTACACATCGGGCGTGGTGCCGGTCTCGCCGGATGGATCGGTGCCCGACGGCATCGGGGCGCAGGCCGAGGCGGTGTGGTTGAACATCGTGGCAATCCTCGACGACGCGGGTCTGGGCGTGGCCGACATCGTTTCGATCACGACCTATGTGGTCGTCGGCCACCCCCTCGCCGAGGTGATGGCCACGCGTGACCGGGCTCTCGCCGGACATCTCGCCGCCAGCACGCTGTTGCCGGTGCCTGCCCTGGCCCGCCCCGAGTGGCTGCTCGAGATCGCCATCATCGCCGCACGCTGATCGCCCACCCGCCTGCGCGTTCGGCCATCCCATTCTGCGGAGGTCATCCCATACCGCAGAGTCATCCGAGTGCCCAGCGCCCACCCGTGTGCGCGCTCGGCACTCGGACCCCCTCCCTGCACTCGGATGACTCGCGGGGATGCGGATGGCTCGCGGGGACTCGGTTGGCGTGGGGGTGGGGGCGTACGGTGGGGGGATGAGCGACGACAAGCGGACTGATTCCGGTATCGAGGTGAAGGCGCTCTACGACGCGTCGGATCTGGCAGGGTGGGACCCGGCCGAGCAGCTCGGTGCTCCCGGCAAGCCCCCGTACACGCGCGGGGTGTACCCGACGATGTATCGCACCAAGTTGTGGACGATGCGCCAGTACGCCGGGTTCGGCACGGCGACATCGACCAACGAGCGGTTCAAGTTCCTGCTCGGCGCCGGCCAGACCGGGTTGTCGTGCGCATTCGACCTGCCGACGCAGATGGGCTACGACAGCGACCATCCCCGCGCCGAGGGCGAAGTCGGCAAGGTCGGTGTGGCGATCGACTCGATGGCCGACATGCGCATGCTGCTGGCCGACCTGCCGCTCGATCAGGTGAGCACGAGCATGACGATCAACTCGACCGGGGCGATCCTGCTGCTGATGTACGAACTGGTGGCCGAGGAGCAGGGCGTGCCGGCATCGGCGATCAGCGGCACGATCCAGAACGACTTGCTGAAGGAGTACATCGCCCGCGGCACCTACATCTATCCGCCCAAACCGAGCATGCGGATCATCACCAACATCTTCGAGTACTGCGCGCAGCACGTGCCGAAGTGGAACACGATCTCGATCTCCGGCTACCACATCCGCGAGGCCGGCTCGACGGCTGTGCAGGAGATCGCGTTCACGATCGCGAACGGCATCGCCTACGTCGACGCAGCCATCGCTGCCGGCCTCGACGTGGATGCGTTCGCCCCCCGGCTCAGCTTCTTCTGGAATGCGCACAACAACTTCTTCGAAGAGGTGGCCAAGTTCCGGGCGGCGCGGCGCATCTGGTATCGCCTGATGAGTGACCGGTTCGGTGCGCAGAAGGAGTCGAGCAAGCTGCTCCGCTTCCACACCCAAACCGGCGGATCGACCCTCACCGCGCAGCAACCCGAAGCCAACATCGTGCGAGTTGCGGTGCAGTCGATGGCTGCGGTGATGGGCGGCACGCAGAGCCTGCACACCATCGGATTCGTCGAGGCGCTCTGCCTGCCGACCGAACGAGCGGCGCGCATTGCGCTGCGCACCCAGCAGATCATCGGCTACGAGAGCGGCATCGCCGACACGCCCGACCCGTTGGCGGGCAGCTACTACGTCGAGACCCTCACCGACGAGATCGAGCGATTGGCGATGGAGTACATCGCCCGCATCGACGAG
>JANOKQ010000695.1:0-1744 GCA_031419375.1 Acidimicrobiaceae bacterium | reverse complement strand
AGCCTGCTGGCGCTGCGGGCCATGCAATCGCACCCTTGCGCATCGGCTTGCGCAGCTCTCCGGGCAGCGTGATAAAGCCGGTGGTAGATGATGTGAACTCCAGGGTCGTTTGACCTGGAGTTGAAAGCAGGGAGCCGCTGGTCGGCGTGCAACCAAGACAGGTTCCGCCCTGCGGCTCGGACAGCGTCGTCGCGCACGGGCCGCCGTCGAGTCGTTCGTAGCGCATGCCGGCGATGTCGACCCGGTACCGCTGGAGCGGTGCGACGCCCGTCTGCTCGTCCATCCACTCGTGGGCGGACGCCTCGCGGTCGATCGTCGACACCCGGGTCAGCGACCACGACGCGTCCGCGCCGTTCTCGGTGCCGACGAACGTGACGGTCAGCGTTGCCCGGTAGCTGCTGAGGGAAGACAATCCGACCGTCGGGTCCGGGAGATCGAACGAGCCGGGACCGAACGCGAGCGGAGAGGCGACGGTCGACCCCGACCCCGGCCCCGGCCCCGACCCTGACGACCCCGGCCCCGGCCCCGGCCCCGACCCTGACCCCGACGAGGATGACGGATCCGTCTGATCCGTGCCGGCGGCGGCGGTGACCGGTTCGGTCGCCACGCCCGAACCGGTCGTCGACGACCGGCATCCGGCGAGGGCGATCAGCGATGCGACGAGCAGCAGCGACAGGCCTCGCGTGTGCCGAATCATTCCAGGACCTGTTCGTCGAGCGGTTCGACGACGTAGATGGATCGGCCCGGCGTGCCCGACAGGTCGTGCGCGAGCGAGTTCGATCCGCCCCTCGACGGCACGTCGAACTTCAATGGACCTGCTTGGAGGTCCATGGTCATCGTTCCGCCGACCCCTTTGCAATCAATGACGTTCGTGACGATCACCGGGTCGTACCTGACCTCGACGAAGAGCCTGCCGGAATCGTCCAACGACGCGAAGATCGGGGCGTCCGTCGTCCCCGTCGCAGTGAGCGTCCCGCTGCAGTCGAGCACGTCGCTTACAGCGAAATACCACGTGGTGTGGCCGATCGCGCGGTACTCGCCGTCCGCAGCGGGAGCCAGCTCGACTCGGAGGAAGCGAGCGCCTACGTCGATCTGCGCCTCGCCCTCCACTCGCCAGATCGACGCCACGCTGACCTCGAAGCGGCAGTTGGTGACGGTCACCTGGACCGGCACGGTCCTGTCCGCGATGTCGCCCTGCCAACCGTCGGTCTCGCCCATCGCCGCGATCCGCGCCGTGAACTCGACGGTCGTGACCCCCTGCTTCTTCGCGTGGAGCGTGAACACGGCCGCCGGTGGCCTGGACCCGTCGAGTCCTGTGATCTGGGTTGGTTCGTCCGTCGACAGGATCGTCGGGTCGACGATCCTGGCTTCGATGACGACGTCCCGCTCGACCGACATCAGCCCGCCGTTGAGCAGGGTCAGAGCCGCATCAGGCGCAGAGACGCGCCGGTTGACTGTGACCGAGATGGTGGTGTCGGCGCCGACACACACGCGCTTGGGCACGGTGGCCGAGACCGTGTAGTTGATGGTCGGCTGCTCCACCCGTCGCGCAGGCGCCGACGCGGCGACGTCGAGGGTCGAGACCAGCAGTGCGACGATGGACGCCGTACCCACCAGCGCTGTGCGGGCCGACCGGGACCGAGGTTGCTGCATCCCTCCAGTATCGACCACCAGGGCCGGCAGTGCCACCGGGGAAGTGCCTAGTTTCGCGGTGCAACCGGTGCAACCGGTGCTCTGCCGGGGG
>JANOKQ010000694.1:0-2217 GCA_031419375.1 Acidimicrobiaceae bacterium | reverse complement strand
CCGACACGGCGACGGCGGGGACGCGGGCAGCCTGACGGCGGTGGGCTTCTCGCGCTGATGGCGAACGCGGACGTCGGCATAGTTCCGGCCCGTATTGCAGTCTGCTGCTGTCGTGGCGCCGCGCTCCGACAAGGAGGCGTTGCCATGTCAGGGACGAGGAGAAAGCCCGGTCGAATGGGACCGCACATCGACGGGTTCGGGGCTCGGTTGCTGGAGCTCGGTTACGCGCCGGGCACGGTCCGGGGTCTGTTGAAGCACGTTGGTCAGCTGGGCCGGTGGATGGCGAGTGAGGATGTGGAGGCCTCGCAGCTCACCAGTGCTTCGATCGACGCGTTCCTGTCTGCTCGTCGAATCGGTGGGCATCGGCGTGTGCCGAGCGTGCGGAGCTTCGCGACGCTGCTCGAATACTTGACGGGTGAAGGCGTGGTCGCGCCGGCAGTCGTTCGACCGTTGACTCCGGTCGAAGCGCTGCTGGCGCGCTATCGGACGTGGCTCGTCGCTGAGCGCGGCTTGGCGGGTCCGACGGTGTTGCGCTATGAGAACTTGGCGCGTCGGTTCCTCAATGAGCGGGCCTCCGCCGTGGAGGGCCGGTCCGTCGATGAGCTGACCGGGGCGGACGTGATCGCGTTTCTCCTGCGGGAATGCGCCCGGGTGTCCGTCGGTGCGGCCAAGGGCCGGGTGGCGGAGCTGCGATCGTTGCTGCGATTCTTGTATCTGAAGGGGTTGACGCCGTTGGCGTTGGCGACGGCGGTGCCTCCGGTCGCGGGCTGGCACGACAGCACGGTGCCCGCGGGCATTGCGTCCGCCGATGTGCGTCGACTGCTCGACGGCTGCGACCGAACCGAGCCGGGTGGGATCCGCGACTTCGCGATCCTCATGCTGGTCGCCCGGCTCGGGCTCCGTTCCGCGGAGGTCGCCCGCCTCGAGCTCGGTGACATCGACTGGCGGGCCGGAGAGATCGCCGTGCGGGGCAAAGCCCGCCGTCGTGATCGTCTGCCGTTGCCGCGCGAGGTCGGGGAGGCGCTGAGCGCGTACCTCTGCGAGGCGCGGCCGGCGACCGTCGTCCGACAGGTGTTCCTGGCCAGCAAAGCGCCGACAAGGGCCATTCTGCCGGCCCTGGTCAGTGACGTCACGTACCGCGCCTGCGAGCGCGCCGACTTGCCTCGCGTCGGGGCACACCGGCTCCGCCATGCGCTTGCTGCGGAGATGCTGCGGCGGGGCGCCACCTTGGTGGAGGTGAGCCAGGTCCTACGGCATCGGGATCTGGCCACAACGGCGGTGTATGCCAAGGTCGACCTGGGCACGCTCCGCCAAGTCGCTCAGCCCTGGCCCGGAGCAGCGCGGTGACTGCCCTGACCCAAGCCGCCGAGGATTACCTGCAACTCCGTCGCTCTCTCGGGCACGACCTCGCTGATGCTCATCGGTTGTTGCCGAGCTTCGTCGCCTACCTCGACGCGATCGGGGAACCGACGGTGACCGTCCAAGCAGCACTGCTCTGGGCGCAGCGTCCGGATGCCGATCCGGCCAGCAGCGTCTGGCCGCGGCGCATGACCGTCGCCCGTGGCTTCGCTCGCCACATGGCAGGGATCGACGCTCGCACCGAGGTGCCGCCGCTCGGGCTGATACCGAGCCGTCAGCGCTGGCGTCCGCCGTTCATCTTCAGCCCGGCCGACGTCGACGCGCTCATGGTGCAGGCCCGCGCTATCCGGTGGCGGTTGCCCGCGGCCACCCACGAAACCGTGATCGGATTGTTGGCCGCCACCGGCATGCGCGTCGGGGAGGCGCTCAAACTCGACCGCGGCGACATCGACTGGGCCGACGGTGTGCTGTTGATACGCGAGTCTAAGTTCGGCAAGTCGCGCCAAGTGGCTCTTCACGCCAGCAGCCTCGAAGCCTTGGAGCGATACGCCCGTTGTCGTGATCAGCTGCTTACCCGGCCTGCGACGCCGAGCTTCTTCGTCTCGATCCGGGGCACCAGGATCATCTACCCCGTCGTCCAGCAGGTCTTCCGGCGACTGTGCTCGGATGCCGCCGTCGGAGCCGGGTCAACGACTCGCCCGCGCGTTCATGATCTTCGTCACACTTTTGCGGTCCGCACGTTGCTCGACTGGTATCAGGCGGGCGCGAACGTCGAAGCGCGCCTCCCGTGGCTGTCGACCTATCTCGGGCACCGCGACCCGCGCTCGACGTACTGGTATCTGTCAGCGACGCCGGAGC
>JANOKQ010000693.1:0-6258 GCA_031419375.1 Acidimicrobiaceae bacterium | reverse complement strand
GTCAGCGGGGTGAGCGAGCCATCGTCGGCGCGCTGGTGAATGGTTGCCATGTTGGCGCGCATCGCATCGGTCATGGTGAACGCTGTGGTGTTCATCCCGAGCGGTTCGAGGATCCGTGTGGTCAGTACTTCGCCAAGTCGTTTGCCGGTGATCCCCTCCACCACCTGGCCGGCCCAGTCGATGTTCGAGCCGTACTCCCACGCGTCGCCCGGGTCGTGCAGCAGCGGTGTGGTGATGGCGGCCGTGGACGAGGTGATGACGCTGGGCTGACCGTGGTCGGTAGCCAACCGGTTGTACTGCTCGTTGAAGAAGTCGTAGCCGAATCCGGCGGTGTGCAACAGCAGCATCCTGGTGGTGATGTCACGCTTGGGTGGCCGCAGCACCGGGTTGCCGTTGTCATCGAAACCGTCGAGCACCTGCAGCTCCCCGATCGCGGGCATTTACTCCTTTGCCGGGGCGTCGAGATCGAGCAGGCCCTCCTCGACGAGTTGCAGGCAGGCTGTGCCACCGATTGCCTTGGTTGTGGAGAAGATGGCACAGACCGTGTCGATGGTGAAGTCAGCGGCTGCGTCAGCATCCGGGCCAAGCACTCGCTTTCCGGCGGCTCCTTCGTAGATGTTGCCGTCCCGGTTCGTCGCGATCGCGGCGACCCTCGGAACGGCCGGAGTGGACGAGACGGCTCGATCGAGCACAGCATCCAGGGAAGATTTCACATCGGTGTTCATGGTGGTTTCTCGCCTGTTTCCGAATGCGGGCTCAGCGCCCGACGACTTCGTTCTTTAGGCCGTAGTTGAGTCCGAGAATCTTGTCCTGATCGGCCTTGCTGACATCGTTTTTCTGGAGTGCCAGCAAGATGTCGTCGAGCACTTCGAGGAACTCCTCGGCGTTGACGTTCATCCCCGTATGGGCTTGCGTCATGTTCATCCCGGTGTAGGTCTCGCTGCCACCGGTCACCGAACACAGCGACTCGGTCACCAGCCGGATCAGCTCCTCATCGGTTTTGGGCGAATGCCCGTAGCGTCGCTCGAGGATCGGGTTCGCGTGATGGAGCGCCAAGATGTCGGTGGCGATCCGCTGGAAACCGGCGTACCCGCCAACGCGGTCGTAAATCGTCTCTGCACGGTTCATGACCTCGGTCATGGCGTGGGCCCTTCGGCGTCATCTGCGGCCCCCAAGGCCGCGCCCCCACTGTGCACCGCTACCGCCGGATGTCAATAGTGCACAATCAAATTGTGGGCAACTCATCGACGCTCGCACCGAACAGCCACCGCCGTCCGGGCCGCCAACTACTGACAGACTGGGCGCGTGGAGTTTGTCATCGCCCGCAACCCTGACGCCGGCTCGTCGTTGCCGTTCCTGGTGCGGCTGCCGCTCGGTGGCGATGGGGTGGCGCTCAAGGTGCGCGACACGTGGCCGCGCACGGCGAAGGTGTACTGCCACCGCGCCGACGACTGGCCCGACGACCTCGACATCATCGAGCGGGTCGCGGTCCGTTCGTGCGTTCGCCGCGGCGCGGCGATCGATCTCGTGTTGGAGCGCGGCCGGGAAAACCGCTCGCAGTTCGTGTTCACCTATGCTCGCGGCCGCGAGGTCATCTTCTGGCAGAGCGCTCGCACGTCCAAGCAAGCCCGGCCGGCAATTTCGTTACCCACCGCCCGTGCCGCCGGCCAGGTGCTGGAGATCCTCGTCGACAGCCACGAGCAGTACCCATGGACGTTCGCCAAACAGCAAGCCGTCACCCAGCGCCGTGCGCTCCCAACCGGCGACTATGCGGTGAGCATCGCTGGGCGCATCGTTGCCGCAATCGAACGCAAGAGCCTTGCCGATCTCGTCGCCACCCTGACCGGGGGCAAGCTCCGGTACCTTCTCGCCGATCTCGCCTCGGTGCCCCGCGCCGCGCTCGTCGTCGAGGATCGTTGGTCGTCGGTGTTCAAGCTGGACCGTGTCCGCCCCTCTGTGGTGGCCGATGGTTTGGCCGAGGCACAGGTCCGGTTCCCGACCGTCCCGATCGTGTTCTGCGAAACCCGGCCGCTTGCCCAGGAGTGGGCCTACCGGTTCCTCGGTGCTGCGGTGGCCCACCACGGCGAGCACGTCGCCGCAGCCGACATCGAGCTCCGGCTCCCAGGGGCCGGACCGCTCGCCGCCGCCGAACCGAGCATCGCCCAGGTGCGGGCATGGGCGCTCGCCGAAGGTCTCGACGTCGCTGCCAAGGGCCGCCTTCGGCCGGCGGTCTGGACCGCCTACCGCGCGGCCACCACGCACTGAGCGGACTGCACCCGTTCGACCACGCTGACCACCCGCACGCTGAGCGCACAACCGTCACGCTCGACGCTGACGCCGAGGAACTCATCCGTCGTCGCATGCGTGAACAGCGGGTGTCGTTCAAACGCGCGCTCAACGATGCCATCCGCAGTTCAGGTCGATCCTCGGAGTCGGTGCCGTTTCACACCGCGGCGGTTCGGATGGGCACTCCTACCGTGAACCTCGACCGGGCGATCCAACTCGCGGCCGAGCTCGAGGACGAGGAACTGATCCGCAAGCTACGCGCCGGATCGTGAAGCTCGTTGACGCGAAGTCGTGTTGTACGCAGTGAACGCGGACGCACCTCACCATGAGTCCTCACGAGCGTGGCTCGGCGACGCACTCAGCGGCAAGGCGACGGTGGGATTCGCATGGATCGCTCTGCTCGCGTTCCTCCGCTTGTCGACCAAGGTCGGCCTCCTCCCGCAGCCCCTCCCTGTTGGGGCGGCCCTCGCCCAGGTGAACGCGTGGACATCGCAGCCGTCAGCGATGGTGCTCGAACCATCAGCGAGGCACCTCGACGTCCCCGCTGAGCTGCTGGCCAAGATAGGAACGGGCGGCAACGTGGTGAGCGGTGCGCACCTTGCCGCGCTCGCGGTCGAGCACAGGGCGACGGTGGTGACGTTCGATCACGACTTCGGGCGATTCGCAGGTGTCCGATGGGAACAGCCTGGCGCATCGCGCTGATTCGATGACGTCCCGACGTCCCGACGTGGTGGAGTTCGTCCGTGCACTCGGGCTCGAAGCGGTGCCGCCAGGATCGAAGATCGTCGCGATCACCGCCGAATCGGACTGAACGGGTCACGACAGGCGCAGCGCTTCGAGCACGGCAGCGGTGTCGGCACCGAGGGGTGCGGCGACACCACGAGCTGGCCGGGCTCGCGGTCGACACGCGTCGCCCTCGGAGAGCACCGCCGACGGCCGCTCGATCCCCTGCGCCGCGCTCGCCGCCACCCGCGCCATCGCCACGTCGAGTAGCCAAATCCCGCCGGCATCGAGCGCGTCGGCCACTGCGGCGGCGGCCACCAGCCCGGTGAGCGGATCGGCGATCGCGTCGCCGAGGAAGCACGGATCGTTGCGACCGCTCCACGCGACCAAACCACCCGCCACCGCGGCAACGTCACCGAAGCCGGTACGGAGCGCTGCATCGCCAACGCGACCGTGCCCGGTGATCGAGACCCACACCTTGGTTCGCCGACCTGCCAGCACCTGTCGCACATCGATGCCCATCTGCTCGAGCGCACGCGGCCTCGATCCTTCGATCACCACATCGGCGGCCTGCACCAGGCGATGCAGCAGGCGCTGCCCCTCAACCGTCGCCAAGTTGAGCGCGACACTGCGTTTCCCTGCGTTGAGTAGATCGAACAGGCCCGAGTCGTCCGAACGAAGACCGTCGGGTCGCCCAGTGGATTCGACCTTGATGACGTCGCATCCGAGACCAGCCAGCAGATCCGAGCACAGTGGACCAGCCCACAACGACGACAGATCGATGACCAGCGGTCGATCCACGATCGGGGCACCGCGCCGCTGATACCCCACGCGAACCGGGTCGCTCGGGGGCACCTCGCCACTCCCATCGGCCGCGAGTGCACCGACCGGCAGGCCCACGAGCACGGCTCGCTCGACGAGCTCCTCGACCGACCGTCGCGACACCTCGGCACCGAGCGCGGCCATGTCGGGCGACTCCGGTTCGATGACCCGAACTCGCACCTCTGCGCACAGCCATGCCGGGAGCAGCTCGAGATCGTCGGGGCGTGCGAGCGCGACCGCGATCCAACCGTCGGCGGCCGCCAACAACACCGTCGAACCACCACAGCTCTGTGCGCCGCGCCGCGACAAACCGCCCAGCGCCGCTCGCTCACCGAGCAACGCCAGTGCATCGAGCCCGGCGAGCTCCGCCATCGCTGCGTCGCCCCGCGTACGCGCAAACTCGACAAGGCGCTGGTGCACTGCGGCAACGATCCCGGCCACGCCCGTCGGCGCTCCCAGTGGTGGGCCATCTGCCCGCCCGGACAACCACGCTCCGCCCGACGTCGCCCACGTCGACGACATCGGAGCTGCGGCCATGCGGCGAAGCTAGTTCGATGGACGGATGCGATCGCTGATCAGTCGAGGGCGGCTATCAGATCGCTGATCGCAGGGCGCTCATCGGGTGAGGTTGGCAGCGCAATGAAGCGGACCCTGCCATCGCGGCCAACGACAACGTCGGCACCCAGTTGCCTGGTGTCGCCGACGACACGCTGCAGCCGCCGACCCGATCGCAGCAGCCGAGCATAGGTTCGCAGTGTGCCCAGCGACCACACATCACGCAACCGGCCGCGTTCGGCCCCGACGAGGCGGTACAGCTCACGGTTAGGATCGGACACGAACGTGAACGGCACCTGCAGATGGTCGCGCTGCGCGGCCAGCATGTCGGGCATGGCGAAGGAGACGACGACGATTTCCGCATCCCCGAAGTCGGCTGAGTGATCGCACACGGCGAGCACATGTTCCTGACACGGGAGTCAAGCCAGATGCCGGTGCAGGATCAGTACGAGGGGCCGCCCCAGCACCTCATTGCTGCGCCACGGATGACCAGCGTGATCGGTGAGCTCGATGCTCGGGAAGGTGTCGCCGACGTTCACGAGTCCATCATGGCCGCTCGATGCTTTGTCGATCGTCGTCGGCATGCGCGATGTGTTCGAGTTGCGACCAGATCGCCGCCAGGATGACCGCCGACCCGACGAACGCGAACCAGAACGGCCCGGTGACCCCCCACACATCGGCGATCACGCCGCCGATGGCCGCGCCTACCACGAGACCACCGTGAACGCCGAGCAGGTACACGCTTCCGACCCGCCCCTGGGACTCAGTCGCCACCGCCCGTTGGCGGATGCTGGTCGAGGTCGTGCCCCACGCGGCGATGTGGACCCCGAACACGAAGAAGGTCACCATCGCCACCGCCGGAGTCGTGGTGATCGCCAAGACCAAGTGCGTGCACGTCTCGACGGCGAGCCCGGCGCGCATGATGTTGGCCAAACCGATGCGGCGTTCCAGCCGGCGGTAACCGAACGATCCGAGCAGCCCACCGACTGCGCTGACGGTGGTGAGCAACCCGAAACCGACCTCGCCGAGACCGAGCCGTTGCGCGCTGTACAGCACCAGCACCGACCACGCCGCGCCGAAGGTGACGTTGAACGCAACGATCGTGATCGTCAGCGTGCGCACCGCGGAATGGCGCCACACCCAGCGAAGGCCGTCGGCGACGTCGGCACGTACACGTCGTCCGCGTGGCCCCGGGACTGGTGTGGTCACGGGTGCGTTCAGTGCAATCTTGGACACCAGCAGTGCCCCCATCGCCACGAAGGTGGCTTGCGCGGCAAACGGCCACACCATCCCGATCGCGAACAGGGCAGCGCCGATCGGCGGC
This sequence comes from Acidimicrobiaceae bacterium, assembly GCA_031419375.1. Lineage (GTDB taxonomy): Bacteria > Actinomycetota > Acidimicrobiia > Acidimicrobiales > Ilumatobacteraceae > VFMC01. The sequence continues at coordinate 548 of JANOKQ010000693.1, read as the reverse complement.
CCGACGAGTTGGTTCGCGGTGATGAAACCGGCGATGAGGCGCGAGTTGGCGACGCCGAGGTCATCACGATCGACCACCATCGGCAAAAGCGTGCTCGTCGCCGTGTCAGCGAACACCTCGGCGGTGCCGAGCACGAACATCGCCGCGAGGACCACCCCGACGCTCACGAGATCGGCCACGATCGTGCACGACAGCGCCACCAACACTGCGGCCCTCAGCAAGTCGGCGACCACCACCTGCAGCCGACGGTCCAGGCGATCGGCAAGGACCCCCGCCCACAAGCTGAACAGCAACCACGGTGCCCGCTGCAGCAACGACGCCAACGCGACGAGGAACGGGTCGCGGGTTTGCGCGGCGACGAGCAAGGGACCGGCTGCAAGGGCGATGCCGTCGCCGACGTTGCTCACCCATGACGACGCGAGCAGCCACCGGAAGTTGGTCCCCGCCCGAACCGGGCTGATCCATTCAGCGACCCGCCCCACCCGTGCGAACCTAGCGGTCCGCGCCACGACGGAGTGAGCCGGTTCACTCCGTCGTGCGCTTTTGCC
>JANOKQ010000692.1:0-12568 GCA_031419375.1 Acidimicrobiaceae bacterium | reverse complement strand
GCGCCGGCGATCGACGCACTCGGCGACGACGCCGACGAACTGTTCACGCTGATGGCACCGTGGGGGGCAACCGTGCGCGCTGGCCACGGCTACCTCGCCTCGGGCCCTCACGACCTTGCCGCCGCCGCCCAGCGGTGAACGGCTGCCCCCAAGACCCGGGCCACGTCCGCTGAAACACGGTTCTGGGAGCACGGCTACGGTTCGGCCATGATCCTGCGCTCACTTGACCACGTCGACCCCGCCGCATTCGCCGACCGGACCGGCTGGGATGCCAAGCCGCAGGGGATGTGCCGGGGCGAGGTGTGCGTGCCCGCCCCCGGTGCCCTGCGTGATGACGGATCCCTCGACGTCACCACGGCCGCACAGCGGCTCGGTATGCCGATCGTGCACGACGAAGCCCACGGCGTGTGGGCTATCGGCCCGGCCACCGCTACCGGGCGCGCCCTCAGTACCGCCACGGCCGCCGACCCCGAGCTGATCACCCGCGACGGGAACCCGTTCCGGTTGAGCAGCCTGCATGGTCGCAAGGTGCTGCTGGTTGCCTGGTCGAGTTATTGAGGTTGCCGCTCCAGCCTGCCCGGGTGGCAGGCACTGCACGACGAACTCTCCCCGCGTGGCCTCACGGTGGTCACGGTTGCCCTTGATATCAAGCCAGAGCACACGTACCAGTGGATCGATGCAGCGACTCCCACCCATCCCAGCCTGATCGACACCGCCCACATGACCGACGAGCTGTTCGGTTTCGTCAACATTCCGATGGCCGTGTGGATCGACGAGACCGGCACCATCGTGCGGCCGGCAGAGGGCGCTTCGGTCGAGCGCAGCCCGTTGCGCGACATGGAGATCCCCGAGGGTCTTCCCGACCGGCTCGACCGAATGTTCCGAGAAGTCAAGAAGATCCCCGACGACGCTGAGGGCTACCGCGCCGCGATCGTCGACTGGGTGGAGAACGGGGCCGAGTCGCGATTCGCGCTGTCGCCGGACGAGGTCGTCGCCCAGTCACAGCCGCGCGGTGACGACGAGGCCCGCGCCGCGGCGTACTTCGAGCTCGGTGGGCACCTGTTGACACACGCCCCGACAGCTGCGGAGGGTCACACCGCGGCCGTGCCGTGGTGGCGCGAGGCACACCGCTTGCACCCCGCCAACTGGACCTACAAGCGTCAGGCGTGGACCCTCGTGACCACGCCAGAGGGGGCAACAGAGAACGACCTGATGCAGGGACCCAACGACGTCTACGTTGGGAACTGGCTCGACGATGTGGTTGCAGCCGGCGGCGGCGAGGCGTACACGGTCGCCGCCCGGCTCTGAGCCCCACCAGATCCGGCGCTGCCGGCACACTGTGCACCGCCATCGCGATTCCCGACTGTGGTGACCCGGACGGCGCTCGGCCGATAGCGTTTCTGTGATGGAGCACGTCCGTTGGCTCGCCGAACCGCGCCTTGATCGCCCAACCGTGATTGCCGCCTTCACCGGGTGGAACGACGCTGGTGATGCTGCCTCCAACGCGGTTCGGCACCTGATCGAGGCGTGGGGAGCGCAGCCGGTCGCCGAGATCGACCCGGAGGAGTTCACCGACTTCGCCACCGTTCGACCCCACGTCCGCCTGACCGACGGGGTCACCCGCACGATCGTGTGGCCGACGGTCGGTATCTGGAGTGCGTCGACCCCCGGCGGCGATGTGATCCTCATTCTCGGCCCCGAGCCCGCGTTGCGGTGGCGGTTGTTCAGCGAGCAGGTCGCTGCTGTGGTACAGCGCTGCAACGCGACGTTGATGCTGACGCTCGGCGCACTGCTCGCCGACGTTGCGCATAGCCGGCCGGTGCAGCTGATCTGCACCGCGACCGATCACGATCTCATCGACCGGTTCGACTTGCAGCACAGTCGATACGAAGGCCCGACCGGCATCCTCACGGTCATCCACGAAGCCTGCCAATCGCACGGGTTGCCATGCGCATCGCTGTGGGCCGCGGTCCCCGCGTACGCCTCACAGGTGCCGTCACCCAAAGCGTCGCTGGCCCTCGCGACGCGAGCCTGCGGGATCGTCGGTTCGCCAACACCTTTGGGCCAACTCGGGCGCAACGTGGTCGAGTACGAAAGCCGCGTCTCCGCCATCGTCAACGACGACGACGATCTGCTCGGCTACGTCACCAGGCTCGAGGCGATAGGCGACGACGACCTGCACCTCGACGACGACGACGACGATGATGACGACGACGACGACGAGGTCGCGCTCGACGAGGGGGCCGCGCCGATCGACGCAGCCCGCCTGAACAGCGACGAACTGATGGCCGAGGTCGAGCAGTTCTTACGCGAACAACCCGATTCGTAGACGGGTTCACCTATCGTCTGCCGACGTGACCGAACAGACCAGATGGTTCCACGACGCCGTCGTGTATCAGATCTATCCGCGTAGCTTCGCCGACTCCAACGGCGACGGAGTCGGTGACATCCCCGGTATCACCGCGCATCTCGATCACCTCGTCGAGCTCGGGATCGATGTGATCTGGCTGTCGCCGATCTATCGCTCGCCCCACGACGACAACGGCTACGACATCAGTGACTACCACGACATCGACCCGGCTTTCGGTACGCTCGCGCAGTTCGACGAGTTGCTCTCGGCCGTGCACGCGAGGGGCATGAAGCTGGTGATGGACCTGGTGGTCAACCACAGCTCCGACGAACACGCATGGTTCACCGAATCCCGATCGAGCCTGACGAATGCCAAGCGTGACTGGTACTGGTGGCGACCGACACGTGAAGGCCCGGTCACCGGTCGGCCCGGCGCCGAACCGACGAACTGGGGTTCCTACTTCTCGGGCCCGGCGTGGCACCTCGACGAGCAGACGGGTGAGTACTACCTGCACCTGTTCTCACGCAAGCAGCCCGACCTCAACTGGGAGAATCCCGAGGTCCGCGAGGCGGTCTATTCGATGATGCGCTGGTGGCTCGACAGGGGCGTCGACGGATTCCGGATGGACGTGATCAACCTGATCTCCAAAGTGCTCCCGCTGACCGATGGACGGCTCCATGACGGTGCCACCTTCGGAGACAGCGGCCGGTTGGTGGTGTGCGGGCCGCGCATCCACGAGTTCATCCAGGAGATGCATCGCGAGGTGTTCGCCGGTCGTTCCGCCCAACTCCTCACGGTCGGCGAAACCCCCGGCTGCTCCGTCGACGATGCCGTGCTGTTCACCGATCCGGCGCGCGCCGAACTGGACATGGTGTTCCAGTTCGAACACGTCGGCATCGACCAGGGACGCTCGAAGTGGGATGCGTTGCCGTTCGATCTGCGTGCCCTGAAGGCCACCCTGGGCCGCTGGCAGACCGGTCTTGCCGGGACTGGATGGAACAGCCTGTACTGGAACAACCACGATCAGCCGCGGGTGGTGTCACGCTTCGGCGACGACGGTGAGCATCGCGTTGTCGCAGCCAAGCTGTTGGCCACGGTGTTGCACCTGCACCGCGGTACGCCCTACGTGTACCAGGGTGAGGAACTGGGGATGACGAACGTTGCGTTTGCGGCCGTCGACGACCTGCGCGACATCGAGAGCCTCAACCACTATGCCGACGCCGTTACCGGCGGTGCCGATCCATGCGAGGTGATGGCCGCGATCGCTGTTGTCGGACGCGACAACGCGCGCACGCCGATGCACTGGGACGGCACGCGCCACGCCGGTTTCACCAGCGGTGAACCGTGGATAGCCGCCAACCCGAACCACACCACGATCAACGCCGCGGCCGAGCGTGCCGACCCCGACTCGGTGTTCCACCACTACCGCCAACTTATCCACCTGCGTCACACCGTTACCGCGGTTGCGTTGGGTGACTTCTCGATGCTGCTCGAGGGTCATCCGCGCGTGTACGCGTTCACGCGCTGTTACGACGATGTGGAACTGCTCGTCCTCGGCAACTTCGGTGCCGCCGACGTCACCGTCGACCTGGCCGCCGAGTGGGCCGTCGCCGAGTGGGCCGCCGCTGAGGTGTTGATCCGCTCGGGCGGCACGGGCGAGGCCCCGCGCATCGGGGCGGACGGGGTGACGCTCGGGTGTTGGGAAGCGCTGGTACTGAGACGAAGCCGCTGAGACGCTGGTTATGAGACGCAGGCCGGGATCGCGATCGACAGTTCAGGGGTGCGTGAGTCGCCACACCGGGTCGCGCACGGGGTCGAACGTGGCCGGGGGTCGCTCCCCATCGATCGCTGCGAACGCAGCCGGCCCCCACCATGATGCTCCTGCAGTGGCCGCAGGCATCGCGTCGCGGGCGAACCATCCAACATCGGCAGTTTCCAGTGGGTGCGGTTGCAGCGAGCCGCCGATGGCCCGGCAGTGGAACAGCAGCATGTACATCCCGAACCGGGTGAAGCCCATCCGCTGTCCATCGACGACCGACAGCAGTTGCACCGGTTCGCAGGCGATTCCTGTTTCTTCGAGCACTTCCTTGACCGCCACCTCTGCCGGTGAGTAGCCAACGTCGGCCCAACCTGTCGGGTACAGCCAGATACCGCTGTCGGCACGCTGGACGAGCAAGATCTCACCGGCGTCGTTGCCGACGACGACCCCGATCGCCACCTTCGGGGTGACGTACCCGGGGACACCCTCGCCCACCGATTCGAACCACTCCTGCACGAAGTGATCCTGCTCGCGGCGGACCTCGAGTGCGTCGTCGGCAGCGGCCTTGATGTCGGCGGCCACGTGGAGCACCTCTTCGAACCGTTCCCGTTCGTACAGACTCTCGGTGAACCCGAGCCCGGTGCGGGCGATGGCAGCCAACGTTTCGCTCCACCGAACGAGATCACGTGTGAAATCGAGCGGGCCGACGGGGTCCGGCACGCCGGCAGAATCGATGGCACCGGGGTCGCTCACGTCGTCGACCCTACGGCATGCAGCAACGCGCGCTCCACCTCGCCCCGGTGCCGTTCATCGAGCAGCTTCGTGCCCTGGCGCGTGCGCACGTAAAACGTGTCGATCGCCTGTGGGCCATGGGACTGCACCGTCGCGTGCCGTACGTCGAGGCCGAGTTCGGCCAGCGCCGCGGTCAGGCGGTGGAGCAGCCCGAGCGCGTCGGCAGCACGCACTTCGATCACTGTCGAGTTGCCGCTGGCGTGATGGTCGAACACCACGGACGTGTCCGGCTTGTCGGCTGCGGTGCGTCGTCGTCGGCGGTAGGTTCGCGCCCGTTCGGCCAGACGAGCCGACAGCGCCAGCTCGGCCGACAAGGCCCGGCGCACGTCGCTGGCGACGGCGTCGCGGTCGATGCCGCGCAGCGGCGCGACGAAACGGAACGCAGATGCCGCCATACCCTGCTCGTCGCTGTGGGCCTGGGCGTCGAGCACGTCGAGGTCATGCAGCGCCAACGCACCGGCGACGCGGCTGAGCGTTCCCGGCATGTCGGGGCTGACGGCGATGAGTTGGTCGCCGTCGTAGCCAACCCACAGCTCACCCTCGCCCATCGTGGCCAACACCTCCTTGGTGGGGAACAGCCGCCACGTCACCTCGTGGACGTCTCCGCCGCCGAGCACGTGCGAGGTGCGCTCGACGAGTTCGGCCAACAACCCGGCCTTCCACGTGCTCCATGCAGTCGATCCCGTGGCCAGGGAATCCGCTTCGGTGAGCGTCGCCAGCAACTCGAGCGCGTTGAGGTCGCCCACCGCAGCGACGACTCCGGCGATGGTGGCCGGGTCGGCGAGATCGCGACGAGTCGCCACCTCCGGCAACAGAAGATGGTGACGGACCAGCGTGGCCAGCATCGCCACGTCCGAAGTCGACAGGCCGAGCCGGCGCCCGATCACGTCGACCAATTCGACGCCCACTGTCGAGTGGTCGCCCGGGTACCCCTTGCCGAGATCGTGGAACAGGGCTCCGAGCAACAAGAGGTCGGCGCGCCGTACCCGGCCGACCAGCTTGGCCGCTTCGGCGACCGCTTCCCACGAGTGCCGGTCGACGGTGAAGCGGTGGTACGCGTTGCGTTGCGGGCGGGCACGGATCGGCAGCCACTCCGGCAGCAACGCAACGATCAGCCCGGCGTGATCGAGGGCCTCCCACACCGGTATCGCCCGTTCGCCTTCGAGCATGAACGCGACCAGATCGTCGACTGCGCCGGCCGGCCATGGGCCGGTCCACGGTTCGGTCTCGGCGTGAAGCCGTGACAGTGTCGTACGAGCTATCGGGCGCTCGCTGCGCGCCGAGGCCACCGCGACGCGCAACAACAACGTCGGGTCGGCGCGAACCGACGTTGCTTCGCTGAGATGCACCTCTCCCGCGTCGAGCACGATGCCCGAAGCCAGCCGTGACGGGGCGGGCCAACTGGAGATGAGCGAGCGGTCATAGGCGGCCCACCGCGAATCGAGCACCCAGGCCAGCTCGCGCGCCGCTGTCGCGAGGTCGGTCATCATCGCCCGGGCCGAGGCAAACCCGCCGGCGTCGGCCACGGCATCTTGGTCTTCGAGCCGCACCACATCTTCGGCGCGCTGGGTCACCCGGTGCAGCGCGACACGCACGTCGAGCAACACCCGCTCGGTTTCGTCGACTGCACTGCGGTCGTCGTCGGTGAAGTCGAGCCCTGCCGTGGCCAACCACCCAACGGTGTGCACATCGCGCAGGCCACCGCGGCCCTGCTTCAGATCTGGTTCCAGCATGAACGCCACCTCGCCGGCGCTGTGGTGGCGAAGATCGTTGCGCGCCCGCAGCACGGCGAGCCACCCCTCCCGGTTGCGGTGCCACGCGGCGGTGGCGTTGCGGCGTAGCTCGTCGCCGATGTCGGGATTGCCGGCGAGCGGACGCACCGTCAGCAACGACGTCATCGTGTCGAGATCGTCGTCAGACGGCTTCGCCTTCCATGTCGAGCGGCGGACCGCATGGCCGAGCCGCAGCCCGGAGTCCCAGATGGGATACCACAGTTGGCGCAGCAGTTCGTCGTCGGGGCCATTGCGGTCGCGGTGCACCACGATCAGGTCGAGATCGCTGTTGGGAACGAGCACCCCACGCCCGTAGCCACCGACGGCGAGCAGGCACAGATCACCGCTTCCGCCGGTTCCGGCACCGGCCAACCCGTCGAAGAGCGTGCTCACCCAATGATCGACGCGCTCGGTCCACACCGTGCACCACGCAGCGCCGGTCAGTGACCCATCGGCGAGGAGGTCGGTGCGCTGCGTGACGATCATGGGCACCATCGTCGCATGAAGCAGGCGCTGGAGCCCGTCGTCCGGCGCTGGAGCCCGTTGTCGCGGCGCGGCCCTGGCTCCGGCGTGTTGCCCGGGCCTTCTAGACTCGGAGTGATGCGACGCGCGGGGGTATGGGGGTGTGTCGGTGGCGCGTGCATCATCGTTGCCGCGTGTTCGCCGTCGTCGTCGGCAACATCAGCGACGCCCGTGGCGGAGTCGGCGCCGGTCGCGACCACCGAGGTCGTTGGCGGCGACGGTGCTACCGACGACGGGCGGTTGGTGATCGGGATCCTGTTGCCATCGAGCGGGCCGGGTGTCGAGATTGGCAGATCAATGCGCGGTGCGGCCGAGATGGCGATCGATCAGATCAACCGGGTGGGCGGGGTGAACGGTGGCCCGGTGCGCACCGAGGTAGCCGACGAGGGCGACACGGCCGTGACCGCTGCCCGCTCGGTTGCCCAGCTCCTCGAGCGCGATGTCGATGCGATCATCGGTCCAGCATCGTCGGTGATCGCCACCACGACACTGCCCCTCACAACCGAAGCCGGAGTGCTCACCTGCTCGCCATCGGCCAGCGGCATTGCGCTCGCCGATTACCCGGACCGGGGGCTGTTCATTCGCACGCTGCCGACCGACGCACTGCAGGCCGCAGCGATGGCGAACCAGATGGAGGCAACCGGCTACCGGACCGCATCGATCATGTTCATCGACGATTCGTACGGCCGTGATTTTGCTGCGGTGCTGTACGACGAGCTCACTGCAAAGACGATCGTCGTCGATCAGTTCGTCGCGTTCGAGCCATCTGACGAGGACTACCTCGACGAGGCTGAACCCGTCGTCGCGGCGAAGGTCATCGCGGTCATCGGCGACAACGAAGCTGGGGTGCGGATGGTCGACGCGCTCTTCGAAGCCGGCGACGACCAGACCGAGGTCGTGGTCAATGACGCCATGCGCGTGCCGAGCACGTCGCGTGCCTATCGGGGCCTGAGTGACATCGACCGCCAGCACCTGCGGGGCGTTTCGCCGCGCTCCCAGGTCTCCGGCGCGACGTTCGAGGCCGACTTCATGGCGGCGTTCCCCGATTCGCGAGGACTTTTCGCCGTCAACGCGTACGACTGCGTCAACGTGATTGCGTTGGCGGCGAACATCGCCGGAACGACCGATGCCCTGCAGTTGGCCCAGCACGTTGCCGACGTGACCACCGATGGCACCAGTTGCGCCGCGTTCGCCGTCTGCGACCTGTTGCGGGTGAACCAACGCGACATCAATTACGACGGCCCGTCGGGTCAGCTCGAGCTCGGCGTCGACGGGGACCCGGTCTTTGCCACGTTCGATCTGTTCGGGTATGACCTCGTCGGCAATGACGTCTCGATCGGCGAGATCTCCAGCCGCTGACGCCCGCCGCTGACGCCCGCCGCTGACGCCTTGGGGGTCAGATCGCCAGGACCAGATCTTCCACCGGGGTCACCATGCCGGTGTAGAACGCCCCGAACTCCCCGTACAGCGCCGAGGCCTCGTCGAAGCGCATCGTGTACACGACGTCTTTCAAGTCGTCGGGGTGGCCGCCGAACAAGGTGACGCCCCACTCGAAGTCGTCGAGGCCCGTGGAGCCGGTGACGTACTGGACGATCCGTCCGGCGAATGTGCGGCCGCTCTTGCCGTGCTCGTGCATGAATGCTTTGCGGTCGTCGAATGGCGTGGTGAACCAGTTGGCGTGCGCCTCACGCTTCTTGCTCATCGGATAGAAGCACCATGCGGTCATCTCGGCGTTGGGCGGGATGTTGGGGTACAACCTCGCCCGGTTCATCTCCTCGGGCAGATTGGTCGAGTACTCGCTCACCTCGGTGATGCTGACGTAGCTGTCCACCACGTCGAGCCCGGCACGCTGCAGCCCTGTCTGCAACGCGCGCAGCTCGCGCAGGTTGCGGTGAATGGCCATCACTGCCGCATCACACTTGTGGCCAAGCATGGCCACGGTCACGACCTGGCACCCGGCGCTCTCGGCTTGTTTCACGGCGGCGACCACGGATTCGGGGTCCATCAGCGGAGTCGGCTTGCAGAACAGATGGAGTACTCCCATCCCCGTGGAGGGGGTCACGGCATCGGGGGGGAGAACAGCGTCGGTCATGCTGGCCAGGCTACGCGCTCGTCGTGCCGAGCGAACCCCACCGGTCGTCGTCGCCGATGTGTTCGGGCGCATACACGTTGAGGCGATCGCCCCGGACGAAACCAACAAGATGCAAACCGGCGCGACGTGCCGTCTGCACGGCCAAGCTGGTCGGCGCGCTCACCGCAACGAGTGTGGAGAAACCGGCGGCCCACGCCTTTTGTACCAGCTCGAAGCTGGCCCGCCCGCTGACGAACAGGCCCATCCCCGTGGCCGGGAGTTGGTCATCGAGCAACATCCGCCCGACCACCTTGTCGACGGCGTTGTGCCGACCGACGTCTTCGCGGGTGATCAGGATCTCGCCATCCGCAGTGAACGCAGCGGCGGCATGCACCGCACCGGTGGTGGCGAACAGACCCTGCGACGACAGCGCCAGCCGAGGGATCTCGGCAAGAACGCGTAATGGGATCGGTGGTTGCGACGGCAGCGTCACCAACCGCTCGCACAGTTGGTCGATCGAATCGCTGCCGCACAACCCGCAGCTGGAAGTGGTGTTGCCCAGCCGGGGGCGAGGTGTCGGCGCACGACCGCCGGTTTCGACGGTGACGACGTTGAACTCGGACTCAACGGCTGTCCCGGTCGCGCAGTAGCGCACGCCGACGACCGGAGCGCCCGCCAGTAGCCCATCTCCGAAGCAGAATCCGACTGCTAACTCGTAGTCGTTGCCGGGCGTGCGCATGGTGGTGGCGACGAGCACCTCGTCGATGTGGATGCTCATCGGTTCTTCGACGATCAGCTCGTCGGGGCGGCGGCCAACCTCCGCGCCGCGCACGGCGGTGACGAGCACGGTGTCACTTCGACGGCGTTGGGCCACGGGCGCGACGGTACCGCCGCTTCCAGGGCTCGCGACACGAAAAGCTCGTGACGCGGGCAAGCGTTAGGGTCGCGGTCATGGAACAGAACCATGGCCGCATTTTCACCGCCGAGATGGTCGGCACCGGAGTGTTGATGCTCGGTGGGCCCGGCACGGCGATCTTCGCCGGCGACCAGGTCGGCACGCTTGGTGTATCGCTCGGGTTCGGGTTCTCGGTTCTGATCATGGCCTACGTGATTGGTCCGGTATCGGGGTGTCACATCAACCCAGCAATCACGCTCGCCATGCTGATCACGCGCAAGGTCACCCGCGCCCATGCGGTGTTCGCCGTTGTCGGACAGGTCGTGGGCGCCGTCGCTGGCGCGCTCATCATCTTCGGCATCGCCAACGGCCGCGACGACTTCGAACGCGGGCAGTTCGCGGCCAACCTGTGGTCAGGCCCGTACTTCGGACTCGGCGCCACCATGGTCGCCGAGGTGGTGTTGACCGCATTGTTGGTGTTCGTGATGCTGGGCACCACCTCGTTGCGCTTCGCGACCGGCATGGGTGGCATCGCCGTCGGATTGACCGTCGCGCTCATCCATCTGATCTCGATTCCGGTAGACAACACCTCGGTCAACCCGGCGCGGAGCATTGGTTCAGCGTTGTTCGCCGACACCTCGACGGGGGCGCTCGAGCAACTGTGGGCGTTCATCGTGTTCCCGCTGATCGGCTCCGTCGTTGGCGTGATCGCTTGGCTGGCAATCGACGACGCCGAGCTGGAATCGACGATGCTGGCCGAGGTCCCCGGGGCGCTCGATGCGCGGGACACGATCGTCATTGGTACGGGTGAAGTGGTGCTCGGCGTCGAGGACGCCCTCGACTGACGGCCGACTGACGGTCGCCTGACGGGCTGCCTGAACCGGGTCGCCTGACGGGCTGCCTGAACCCGGCGCGGACCGCCACGTTGCCCGTTAGCACTCCATGGCGTAGAGTGCTAGCAGTCTCGCACCTAGAGTGCGAATGCTCACGTCAAGCCCCTCAAGGTGGAGGAAAACACTATGCCGAAGACAATTGCATTCGACGAGCAAGCTCGCCGTTCGCTCGAGGCGGGCATGAACAAGCTCGCCGACGCAGTCCGGGTCACGCTCGGGCCCAAGGGCCGGAACGTGGTGCTGGAGAAGAAGTGGGGCGCCCCCACCATCACCAACGACGGTGTGTCGATCGCCAAAGAGATCGATCTCGAAGACCCGTTCGAGCGCATTGGTGCCGAACTGGTCAAAGAAGTCGCCAAGAAGACCGACGACGTCGCCGGTGATGGCACTACCACCGCAACGGTGCTGGCATGGAGCATGGTCCGCGAGGGCCTGCGCAACGTCGCCGCCGGCGCCAACCCGATGACCTTGAAGAAGGGCATCGAGGCCGCAGTCATCGCCGCGGTCGAATCGATCAAGGAACTCGCCAAGGAAGTCGACTCGAAGGATCAGATCGCACAGGTCGCGTCGATTTCGTCGGCTGACAACGAGATCGGTCAGATGATCTCCGAGGCCATCGACAAGGTCGGCAAAGATGGCGTCATCACCGTCGAGGAAAGCCAAACCTTCGGCATGGAGATGGATCTCGTCGAGGGCATGCGCTTCGACAAGGGCTACATCTCGCCGTACTTCGTCACCGACACCGAGCGCATGGAAGTCTCGCTCGACGACGCGTATGTGCTGTTGGTCAGCTCCAAGATCAGTTCGGTGCGCGACATGTTGCCGGTGCTCGAAAAGGTCATGCAAAGCGGTCGCCCGCTGGTGATCATCGCCGAAGACATCGAAGGCGAAGCCCTCGCCACGCTCGTGGTCAACAAGATCCGTGGCACGTTCAAGTCGGCTGCCGTCAAGGCGCCAGGCTTCGGCGAGCGACGCAAGGCCATGCTGCAAGACATCGCCATCCTCACCGGTGGTCAGGTCATCAGCGAAGAGGTTGGCCTCAAGCTTGAAAACGCGACGATGGACCTGCTCGGCACCGCCAAGAAGATCATCATCACCAAAGACGAGACCACCATCGTTGAAGGTGCGGGCGTCGAAGACGACATCAAGGGCCGAATCAACCAGATCAAGGCCGAGATCGAGAACACCGACAGCGACTACGACCGCGAGAAGCTGCAAGAGCGCCTCGCCAAGCTCAGTGGCGGCGTTGCCGTGCTGAAGGTCGGCGCCGCCACCGAGGTGGAGCTGAAGGAAAAGAAGCACCGCATCGAAGACGCGGTCAGCACCACCAAGGCTGCGATCGAAGAAGGCGTTGTCCCCGGCGGCGGAGTAGCGCTGCTGCGGGCCCAGGCCGCCGTGTTGAAGGTTGCTGATTCGCTGAAAGGCGACGAGGCCACCGGTGCCCGGTTGGTCGCCAAGAGCCTCGAAGCCCCGTTGAAGCAGATCGCTGAGAACGCCGGCATGGAAGGCGGCGT
>JANOKQ010000691.1:0-4711 GCA_031419375.1 Acidimicrobiaceae bacterium | reverse complement strand
GCGGTCGCGGCGGTCCGCTTCGTGACATTCGATCCGGTCAGGACCGAGCCGGTCAGCCCTGTCGCAGGCGGGCGCGGGCTGTGCGCCGCCGACGCCGCAGCGCGCTTGGCTCTTGACGGACCGAACGTCCTTCCGTCCCCTCGGCCGCCGGCACCGTGGCGGCAGCTCGCGGCCCAGATGATCCACTTCTTCGCGCTGATGCTGTGGGCTGCGGGAGTGCTGGCGTTCACCGCCGGGATGCCGCAGCTCGGCGGTGCGATCTTTGTGGTCGTCGTGATCAACGGGGTCTTCGCGTTCGTCCAGGAGAGCCGTGCCGAGCACGCCGCCCAGCGCCTGCGCGACCTCTTGCCCCGCCGGTCCATCGTGTTGCGAGACGGGATGCCGGTGGAGATCGACGCTGCCGAACTGGTGACAGGCGACCTCGTTCTGCTCGTAGCGGGTGACCGTGTGTCGGCGGATCTGCGCGTGGCCGATGCGCAGGCATTGATGATGGATACCTCGCTCCTGACCGGAGAGAGCCTCCCGGTTGCTGCATCGGTGGACGACCAACTCTTCGCCGGCACGTTCGTCGTCGAGGGTGACGGGCGGGCGGTGGTCGTGGCCACGGGCGCGAGGACGCGTCTGGCGAGCATCGCCTTGCTGACCCAGTCCGGCCACCGGCCACGCAGCCCACTCGCTCGCGAACTGGACCGCGTCGTGCGGACGGTGGCGCTGGTCGCGATTGGCGTCGGCGTCGCGTTCTTCGCAGTCGCGTTGGCGGTGGGCTCGCCGCCGTCGGACGGCTTCTTGTTCGCGATAGGCGTAACCGTGGCGCTCGTGCCGGAAGGCCTGTTGCCGACGGTCACGCTGTCGCTCGCTATGGGGGCGCAGCGAATGGCCGGTCGCCATGCCCTCGTCCGCCGCCTGGAGGCGGTCGAGACGCTCGGTTCGACGACGTTCATCTGCACGGACAAAACGGGCACGCTCACGCGCAACGAGATGGCCGTGGTCGAGGTGTGGACGCCGACGGGTACGGCCCACATCTCCGGATGCGGATACGACCCCACGGCGGCGCTTCTCGTCGATGAGGGGGTGATCACGTCGTTGCGCGCGCTGGCCCGTGCCGGGGTCAGGTGCTCGACGGGCCGGGCGGTGGAACGCGACGGTCAGTGGATCGCCCTGGGAGACCCGATGGAGGCAGCGATCGACACCCTCGCCCGTCGGCTCGGTCTCGACGTCGCTGCCGACGAGGCGGCCTACCCCGTTGTTCGCCGCTACCCGTTCGACCCCCGACGGCGGCGCATGTCCGTCGTGGTCGGCGACCGCCTGTTCGTCAAAGGGGCGACCGACGCGCTGCTCGACCGCTGCGGAGATTCCCCCGGCGCCGGCCAAGCCCTCGACGCGATGGCGAGCCGCGGGCTGCGTGTGCTGGCCGTCGCCACCCGTCGCGTCGCGGAGATCGGCCACGGGGCCGGCCCCGACGATGCCGAGGACCACCTCGAGCTCATCGGTCTGCTCGGGCTCGAAGACCCACCCCGCCCGAGCGCCGCCGGCGCGATAGCAGCGTGTCGTCGCGCCGGAATCCGGGTCGCGATGGTCACCGGCGACCAACCGGCCACGGCGCTCGCGATCGCCACCCAGGTGGGGCTGACGGATCCCGGCGGCATGGTGATCGTGGGCAAGGACCTGCCAGCGGACGAGCAGGCCCTGGGTGCCCTCCTCGACCGAGACGGCATGGTGTTGGCGCGGATCGCGCCCGAGGACAAGCTCCGCATCGCCCGCGCCCTACAGGCCCGGGGTCACGTCGTGGCGATGACCGGCGACGGCGTGAACGACGGCCCGGCGCTGCGAGCGGCCGACATCGGCATCGCGATGGGACGATCGGGGACCGACGTCGCGCGGGAGGCGGCCGACCTGGTGCTCCTCGACGACGATTTCGCCACCATCGTCGTAGCCATCGAGCAGGGCCGGGCAACGTTCTCCAACGTGCACCGATTCCTTACCTACCACCTCACCGACAACGTCGCCGAGCTCACCCCGTTCGTGGTGTGGGCACTCTCCGGCGGCCGGTTCCCGCTCGCCCTCGGGGTCTTGCAGATCCTCGCGCTCGACATCGGTACCGACCTCCTTCCGGTGCTGGCGCTCGGCGCCGAGGCGCCCAACCCGAGAGCATTGGACCATCCGCCGATGAATCGTCACCTCATTGACGGCCCGCTGCTGCGACGCGTGTTCGGGGTGCTCGGACCAACCGAGGCGGTGATGGGGATGGCTGCGTTCGTCGTCGCGTTGATGGCCGCCGGCTGGCGACCCGGCGACAGTTTCCCGACCGGGAACGCCCTCCTTGCAGCGTCGGGCGCGACATTTACGGCCGTGGTCGTCGGCCAGATGGCCAACGCGTTCGCATGCCGCAGCGCGACTCGGTGGCCGGGGGCGCTCCGATGGACAGGGAACCGACTCCTGCTCGCCGCGGTGGCCGTCGAGCTCGCCATCCTCGCCGGGTTCTTGCTGATCCCACCCGTGGCTTCTCTGCTCGAGCATGCAACACCGCCGGCGGCCGGCCTTGCGGTCGCGTTGCTCACCGCGCCGGCCGTGCTCGCCGCCGATGCGCTGCACAAACGAGCCCGCGCCCGCCGCCATGTCCGAGACGGGGGCGAACCTGCGCTCCTCGCCACACGGTGATCGCACTTCTCCCTGGGCTGGCCGTACTGCGGCAGTACCAAGTCCGGTGGCTGAGCGTTGACCTCGTAGCCGGGTTGACGGTGGGAGCGATGTTGATCCCGCAGTCGATGGCGTACGCCGAACTGGCCGGCTTGGCACCGCAGTTCGGGTTCTACGCTGTGATCGGCGCGCTGGTCGTCTATGCGCTCGTCGGAACGAGCCGCCATCTGGGAGTCGGCCCGGAACCGGGGACGGCGATCCTGGCTGCGACCGGAGTCGGCACGATCGCCAGCGGCGACCCGAAGCGGTATGTCGCGCTGATGGCCGCGCTGGCACTCGTGGTGGCCGGAATCTGCATCGCCGGCGCGGTGGCCCGGCTCGGCTTCCTCGCGTCGCTGCTGTCGAAGCCGGTGCTCGTCGGCTACATCACCGGCGTCGGGCTCACGCTGCTCAGCAGCCAGATCGCCGGGTTCACAGGCGTCACTATCACGAGCGCCACGTTCTTTCCACGATTCGGGGAACTGCTCGCCGATCTCGGTGATGTCGACGGGGCGACGTTGGCCCTGGCGGTCGGAACGCTGACGCTCATCCTCGCGTTCAAGCGGGCGTCACCTCGGCTGCCGGGCGCGCTGTTGGCCGTCGTCGCGGCCACGCTGATCGTGGCCCTGTTCGCTCTCGACGAGCGCGGAATCTCTGTGGTCGGACACATCCCGGCCGGCCTTCCGGTCCCTGGCCTCCCCGACGTTTCGCTCGGCGACTTCGCTCAACTGCTGCCGGTGGCCGCCGGGATCGCGCTGGTCGGCTTCAGCGACAACGTGCTCACCGCTCGCGCCATCGCCGCCGGCCGGGGCTACCGGATCGATGCCAACCAGGAGCTGTTGGCGCTTGGCCTCACGAACCTGTCGTCCGGGCTGTCGCATGGTTTCCCTGTGTCGTCGAGCGCCAGCCGGACGGCGGTGGCCGCCTCCCTCGGCAGCAAGACGCAGTTGGTGTCGCTGGTCGGCGCGGTGTTCGTCATCGTCGCGCTGCTGGCAATGCGCCCGCTGTTGGCCGAGATTCCTCGGGCGGCGCTCGCCGCCGTGATCGTGTCCGTCGCAATCGTCATCATCGACGTGGCCGGCTATCGCAGCCTGTGGAAGGTGAGCCGGGAGGAGTTCGTCCTGGCCATCGTCGCCGCGCTCGGCGTGCTCGTCTTCGGCGTGCTCGTCGGCGTGCTCGTCGCCGTGATCCTCGCGGTCATCGTCGCGCTGTACCGGATCGCGAGGCCGCACGACGCGATCCTCGGCGACCACCCCGACGCCGACGGCTGGGTCGATGTCGGTGCCTACCCCGAAGCGGTCACAGAGCCGGGGCTCGTCGTTTTTCGCTTCGACGCCCCGCTGTTCTTCGTCAACGCCGACCGCTTCCGCGACCGCGTCGAACAGGTCCTGCTGGACAACCCGGGTGGGGAGGAGTGGCTGGTTCTCGACTTCGAAGGCGTCGGTGCTCTCGACGCCACCGCCCTCGACGTGTTGGTCGAAGTTGCCGCGTTGGCGGGCGAGCTCGAGGTGCGCGTCGTGGGAGTGGCCAGGGCGAACGACCGGGTCATCGCCCGTCTCGCGCTGGCCGAGCTGCTGGAGCCGAAGGGACCACTGCGAGTGTTCCCGACCATCAACGCAGCCGTCAGGGCCTACCGGCAAGCCGATTGAGGGCAGGCGCAAGTAGACGAACGCCCTACCGAGGATCGGCGAGGTCGCAACGTCCCACCGCAAGTCGGGACGTTTGGCCCTTTCGGACGCGGGTGGGATGGTGTGTGATGTTCTCATGACCCATCGTCGTGCCATCGTGTGGCTCGACCACTACCACGCCACCGTGACCGATTTCTCGGTCGACCACACCCACTCGGTGTCGACCACACCCACTCGGTGTCGACCAGCAGCGCTGGGGAGGTGCCCCAGCTGCACATCAGGGCCGGTCGGCCCGGCTCTGGCCACATCGCGAACGACGTGAACTTCTTCGCAGAGATCGTGACCGCACTCGGCGATGCGAAGGAGATCGTGATCGTCGGTCCGGGTCTGGCCAAGACGGCGTTCGC
>JANOKQ010000690.1:0-3501 GCA_031419375.1 Acidimicrobiaceae bacterium | reverse complement strand
CAGTGCTGGGTTATGCGCAGCGTTGACCGATCAGTCCTGGTGGGGCCCGGGGCCGGAGTGGAGCACTGCTCATAACGCGCCGACGATGCTGGCCGTCGGCTCGGCATGGTGCCGGGCCCTGGTGATCAGGAGGTCGGCTGTGACAGTGACTGTGTCGGCGCTGGTGTCGGGTCTGGACGCAGAGATGCAGCGTCTTGGCTACAAGGACCCGACGTTGGTCTGGTATCGGGGGTGCTGGCGCCGCATGGAGAGGTTCTTCGCTGCCCGCGGCGTCGAGGAGTTCTCCTTGGATGTCGCGATGGCGTGGGTCGATGAGTCGTGCGGCTTCTTCGAGAAGGAGCGCTCGGGGACACTCAGGGCGAACGACGTCTATCTGTTCAGGGTGGCCCAGATGCTCGGCGACTACGCAGTCCATGAGACGGTGCTACGCCGCTACAGCCGGTCGATCGACAAACTGTCCGGGGAGGATGCCGACACGATCGCCCGGTTCCGGGCCTGGCTGCGAGGCGCAGACCGCGCCGTGTCCACGGTGCGCACCTATGCAACGGTGGCCGGGGAGTTCGTCGGGTTCACCGGTGGACACGGCGGGCTCGCCGGCTGTGATGCCGGCACGATTGTCGACGCGTTCGTCGCCACGCTCGCTGGCTACCAGGCAAAGACGGTCGAGCAGAAGCTGTGTGCGCTGCGCTCGTTTCTCGTGTTCGCATGCGCTGAAGGTCTTGTCGACGCCGCCGTCGCCGACGCTGTCCCGGCCGCACGCTCGACCAAGCAGGCCAGGGTGCCGTCGGTATGGGAGCCGGGCGAGGTCGAGTCGATCCTCGAAGCGATCGACCGGGGCAACCCGAGCGGGAAGCGGGACTACGCGATCGTCCTTCTGATCGCGAGGCTCGGACTGCGCGGCGTCGACGTCAAGCGCTTGGAGTTCGCCGACTTCGATTGGCCAGGTAATCGGCTGTCTGTGATGCAGGCCAAGACCGGTGAGCGACTGCAGTTGCCGTTGTTGAAGGACGTCGGCTGGGCTGTGATCGACTATCTCCGTGCCGGTCGCCCGGCCTGTGACTGCCCGCAGGTGTTCGTGCGGCACACCGCCCCGATCGGCCCGTTTTCCGACGAGGACCATCTCCACCAGATCCTGATCAAGCACGCCCGGGCGGCTCACGTGCGGGTTAGCGAGAAACGCCGTCACGGCATGCACTCGCTCAGGCACACCTTGGCGACCCGGTTGATGGAGGAGGGCACGCCGCTCGAGCAGATCGCCGACATTCTCGGCCACCAGTCGGTCCGTTCGACCGGCGTGTACCTGAAGTCGTCGCTTCGGCTGCTCTCCAGCTGCGCCCTCGACCCCGACGCGCCGGCGCAGGCGGTGTCACGGTGAGCCCCGTGATCACGATGGCCGACGCGATCAGGGCTCTCGTCGCGGAGAAGCGCACTGTCGGCTACAAGTACGTCGCCGAAGAACGGGTGCTTTCTCGCTTCTGCGCGTTTTGCTGCGCTCGGTTCCCTGGACTGGAAGTGCCAAGTGAGGCCTCGTTCGAGGCGTGGGTGACCGCTGCCCACAAGCGAGGGGTGAAGCCGGCGACCCTCCAGACGCTGGTGGCGCCGGTGCGGGAACTGGCCCGCTGGCTCGCACGCCGCGGCGTGCCCGCCTACGTCCTGCCTCCCGGCGTGCTGCCGAGGCCCGCCCGATACGTCCCGCACATCTACACCGACGCGGAGCTGGCGGCCCTGTTCGCCGAAACCGACCGCTGCAGTTACTGCTCGGCGGTCCCGTTCCGGCACCTCGTCATGCCGGTGCTGTTCCGCACGATCTATGCCTGCGGCCTGCGTGCCTCCGAAGCCCGCCTGCTGCGCGTCGACGATGTAGACATCGGCGCCGGGGTCCTTCAGGTCCGGGACGCGAAGGGCGGCAAGGACCGCCAGGTGCCCGCGAGCGAGCCACTTCGTCAACGGCTCGCCGGCTACCACGCCCAGGTCGTTGGACGCACCGGCGGGGAGTGGTTCTTCCCTGGCACGGCCGGTGCTCCGCTCACCCTCGGGAACCTCGACAAGAACTTCCGTCGATTCCTCTGGCAGGCCCGTATCTCCCACGGGGGCCGTGGCCACGGCCCCCGTGTGCATGATCTCCGGCATCTCTTTGCGGTCAATAGCCTGCGTGCGTGCTTCGCACGCGGCGACGACGTCGGCGCGTTCCTGCCGGTCCTCCAGGCCTATATGGGCCACGCTTCCCCTGACGACACCGCCTACTACCTCACGCTGACCGCCGAGGCCTACCCCCACATCACCGCTCAGGTTCGACGCGCCGTCGGTGACGTCGTCCCGCCGGTCACGGAAGAGCCGCGCCATGGCGACTGACTTCGCGTTGTCCTTGCGCCGATTTCTCACCGCGTACCTGGCCGGGCTTCGCGGCTGCTCGCCGAACACGGTGGCGTCCTATCGCGACACGTTCAAGCTGCTCGTCATGTTCTTTCGGGACGACCGCTCGATTCCGCCCGAGAAGCTCACCCTGGACTGCATCGACGCTGGGGCGATTGTCGGGTTCTTGGACTGGCTCTGCGAAGTCAGGCACAACACCGTGTCGACGCGGAACCAGCGCCTCGCCGCGATCGCCTCGTTCTTCCGGTGGATGCAATCCCAAGATCCTGCCCGAATGGCCTGCTGCCAAGACATTCTCGCCATCCCCGCGAAGAGGCAGCCCCGACCGGCGGTAAACCACCTGAGCAGCGAGCAGACCCGCCTCCTGCTCGCCGAGCCCGACCGATCCACCCGGCGGGGACGGCGTGACGCGACCTTGCTCGCCACTCTCTACGACACCGCAGCGAGGGTTCAGGAACTCGCCGACCTCACCGTCCGCGACATCCGGCTCGAGGCCCCGGCCCTGGCGGCCTTGACCGGAAAGGGCAACAAGACCCGCCACGTCCCCCTCGGCGACAACACCGCAGCACTGCTCAAGGCCTACCTGGCCGAACAGCATCTCGATGGCCCCGGCCACCACGATGACGCCGTGTTCGTCAATCAGCACGGCCGAAAGCTCAGCCGCGGCGGCATCGCCTGGATCATCGCCAAGTACCACGCCATGGCCGGTGACACGGTGCTCGCCAACGCCGAGCTCAGTCCTCACGTGCTGCGCCACAGCAAGGCCATGCATCTCTACGACGCCGGCGTCCCGCTGCCTTACATCCGCGACATCCTCGGCCACGTCGACCTGTCCACGACCGAGATCTACGCACGCGCCTCAATCGAAGCCAAACGCAGAGCCCTCGAAGCCGTCTACGTCGACATCGTCTCTGACGACCTGCCCGAATGGAACCACGACGCCGGACTGCTCGACTGGCTCGCGGCGCTCTGAAGGCCTTGCGTTATGTGCAGTGCTCCACTCCGTCCCCGGGCCCCACCAGGACTGTTCAATTACCTTGTCTAATACTGAATCATCAGCAATAATAATACCTTCTGCCAAAAGCAGTTCTTTAACTTTTAACCTTAAACTTTCAACGTTCAACTTCT